>JBDSPT010000263.1:0-6984 GCA_039930205.1 Opitutus sp.
CGTGGATTTATTTCGGGCTGATGAGCAAGGAATTCTTCGCGCGCACGTGGCTGAAGGCGCGACCGGTCGTCTATCTTTTCAGTCACATGATGATCATGCCGCTTGTTGATTGGTTCGCGACCGGTTGCGACTGGGTCCACGCTGGCAAGGGGATGCCGGTGGGATTGTTTTGGTTTTTGGCCGCGAGCTTCTGCAACGGAATCGTGATCGAACTCGGTCGCAAAATCCGCGCGCCCGAACAGGAGGAGGCCGGCGTCGAGACGTATTCATTTCTCTGGGGCAACCGCAACGCCGTCTTTTCCTGGCTGCTGGCGATGGCCGCAACGCTGACGTGTGCGCTGGTCGCGGCTCAACGCATTGCCTTTATTACTCCGGTCTCCATCACGCTCGGGACCCTCTGGATCGGCGCCCTGCTCTTAGGTGCGACGTTCCTTCGGTCGCTCGCAGGCAAACTCGCCAAACGGATCGAGCTGTATTCGGGAATCTGGACTCTTGCGCTGTATCTCTCACTCGGAGTTGTCCCGCTTTGGGTTCAGAACTAGGCCATGACTGCGCTGCTGATCCGCGACACCGATGATTTTGCGCCCGACGCTCCACTCGGCGGCAAGGCGGGCGCGCTGGCAAAACTTCGGTCGAGCGGCCTGCCCATCCCGGCCTGGTTCGTCGTCACTCCGCAGGTTTTCTCCCAATCCGGCGGCGCACCCCGTTTCGAGGTCAAGGCCGACGTCGCCGCCGAAATCCTCACGCGTGCGCGCGCGATCAGTTCCGACGGCGGTCTGTTCGCCGTTCGTTCATCCGCGCTCGACGAAGATGGCGCTGATCACTCGTTCGCGGGTCAACTCGACAGCTTTTTATTCGTGCCGCTCGAACACATCCCTGCGCGTGTCGCTGCGGTTTGGCGGTCAGGATTTAGCGAACGGATTGTCGCCTATCGCCGCGAACGGGGATTGGCCGGCGAGCCACAAGCACCCGCAGTTCTGATTCAGCGAATGGTCGACGCCGATTCAGCGGGCGTCGCGTTCAGCGCCGATCCGGTGAGCGGCCGCCGCGGGAACGCGATCGTGTCCGCCGTGTTTGGCCTCGGCTCCGCGCTCGTGTCCGGTGAAGCCGATGCGGACATGTACGCCGTGGATCGCACGGATCGCGTCGTCACGCGTGCGATCGCCAACAAGAAGATCGCTCACCGCGCCGCTCCGCAAAGCCGCGAGGGGGTCACGACCCAACCCCTGCCGGCCGCGAAGGCCTCGCTGCCCGCGCTGACGGATGCGCAGGTGGTCGCGGCCGCCCGACTCGCGCGCGCCACAGCCAAACATTTCGGACGCCCCCAGGACATTGAATGGGCCCTCGCCGGCGGAAAACTGTGGCTCCTGCAGTCGCGGCCGATCACTTCGCTGGGCTCGCTCGCCGATGCCGACGGGGAACTCAATCTCTGGGACAACGCCAACATTGCGGAGAGTTACAGTGGAGTGACGACGCCTCTCACGTTTTCCTTCGCGCGTGGGATCTACGAGGCGGTGTATCGCGAGTTCGCCCGAATGATGGGCGTATCCGATCGCCGGATCGAAGAGAACCGCGATCTCTTTCCGCGGATGCTCGGGCTCATCGAAGGTCAGATTTACTACAACCTGATCAGCTGGTACCGGTTGCTCGCGCTGCTGCCGGGCTTCTCCGTCAACCGCGGTTTCATGGAGCAGATGATGGGCGTGAAGGAAGGACTGCCGCCAGAAGTTCTGGCTAAACTCACCCCGGCCGGACCGTGGGCGAAATTCTGTGACGGAGTTGCGCTGCTGGGGGCCTGCGTCGGGCTGCTGCGAAACCATCTGACTCTACCGGGTCAAATCCGACGGTTCCACCTCCGGCTCAACGAAGCGCTGCGGCCATGTGATCCGCCGCTGGAATCGCTTCGGCCTGACGAACTCACGGCGCATTATCGTAATCTCGAGCGTCAGCTGTTGCTGAAGTGGGACGCCCCACTGGTGAACGATTTCTTCGCGATGATCTTCTACGGACTCGCACGGAAACTCGCAACCCAGTGGTGCGGCGACGCCGACGGTGTTCTGCAGAACGATCTCCTTTGCAGCGAAGGCGGAATGATCAGCGCGGAACCAGCGAAACGCGTCCGTGAAATGGCGGCGCTCATCGCCTCCGACGCGGCGGCGGTGAACGTTCTCTGCCAGGGATCGCGACGCGCGATCGAGCACTGGCTGGAAACGGCTCCTGCATTCCGATCCTGTCTCGAAGCCTATCTGGACCGGTTCGGCGATCGCTGTCTCGAGGAACTGAAACTCGAAAGCCTGACGTTGCATGACGAACCGCTGACACTGCTCCGCTCGATCGGCCAGTTCGCGCGAAGGTTTGGCGCGTCAGGATTGCTGGATACGCACACGGAATCGAAACTCCGGGCCGAAGCAGAACTGCGCGTCGCCGATCGCCTGGCCAACCAGGCGGTGCGGCGTTGGGTCTTCGGCTGGGTGCTGAAGCATGCAAGGGTACGTGTGCGGGATCGCGAGAACCTGCGCTTTGAGCGGACGCGGCTATTTGGGCGCGTGCGTCGGATCTGCGTCGCACTGGGTCAACAGCTCCATTCTTCGGGCACGCTCGCGGATCCACGCGACGTTTTCTACCTCACGACTGACGAACTGCTTGGTTTCATCGAGGGCACGACCGTCACGAAGGATTTTCGAAGTCTGACCGCGCTCCGGCAACGTGAGTTCGCCGAGTATCGAGGCAAACCGGGGCCAGCGGATCGCTTCGAAACGCGCGGAGCCGTTCATCTGGGCAATACCTTCCGAGCAACGGTAGCCACGTCCGTTCCGACCGGTGACGTACTCAAGGGAACCGGCTGTTGTCCCGGGATCGTGCAGGCGCGGGCGCGTGTCATCACCGATCCGCGGAACGCCGTGATCGAGTCCGGAGAAATCCTGGTAGCGCCACGAACGGACCCAGGTTGGATCATGCTGTTTCCTTCGGCGGCGGGACTGTTGGTGGAACACGGTAGCTTGCTGTCGCATTCAGCGATCGTCGCCCGAGAAATGGGCATCCCCGCGATCGTGTCCATCAGCGGCGTGACCCAGTGGACGCGCACGGGCGACTGGCTCGAAATGGACGGAAGCACCGGGTTCGTGAAAAAGATCGACCCGCCCACATGAGCACGACGACCGAGGCGGCAGAGCGCGCCGATTTCTCCCGCATTCGCTACGCCCAGGTCTGGGAAGACGCCGACATCCTGTTGGCGGCGTTGGATGTCCAGCCAACGGATACGGTCATCTCCATCGCTTCGGCAGGTGACAATGCACTTGCGTTGCTCGGGGCCGGAGCAAACCGGGTCGTCGCGCTCGATCTGAATGCGGCCCAGCTGGCCTGCCTGGCCTTGCGAGTGGCGGCGTACCGCGTCCTGTCGCATGCCGAACTGCTGGTGCTGATGGGCTCCCGACCCGCTTCCACCATGACGCGCCTCGCACTTTATCAGCGTTGCCGTCTTCAGCTGACAGGGCCCGTGCGACAGTTTTGGGATCGCCAACGGGACGCGATCGGTCGCGGAATCGGTGGCGCGGGCAAATTCGAAGCTTACTTCCGGCTATTTCGAAAGCGGGTGCTGCCGCTCGTGCATAATCGGAAGCTGGTGGAATTGTTGTTGCGCTCCCGAAGCGCGGAGGAGCGGGCACGCTTCTATGCCGAGCGATGGAATACCTGGCGGTGGCGCCTGCTGTTTTCGGTTTTCTTTTCCCGATTCATGATGGGGAGGCTCGGGCGCGATCCCGAATTTTTTAAATACGTGCAGGGCTCCGTGGCCGACCGGATTCTTGCCCGGACCAGACACGCGCTGACCGCACTCGATCCCGCCGATAATCCCTACCTCCATTGGATTCTGACAGGCACCCACGGGGCGGCGCTTCCCTGGGCTCTGCGGGCGGAGAACTTCGACCGCATTCGCAGCCGGCTTGACCGACTCGAGTGGCATCAGCTCACCTTGGAGGCGTTCCTCGAACAGGAACGTGCCCAGGGTACTTCGACCCGCGTGGATAAAGTGAACCTCAGCGATATTTTTGAGTATATGTCCGAAGCCAACACCGCCGCCCTCCTCGCCCGGCTAACGGACACCAGCCGGCCGGGTGGCCGCTTCGCCTATTGGAACATGCTCGCTCCCCGCCGACGCCCCGCGTCACTCGCGTCGCGGCTGCGGCCCCGTGATGATCTGGCGACGCCCTTGTTTGCGCAGGACAAGGCGTTTTTCTACAGCGCTTTCGTAGTTGAAGAAGTGATATGAACCCCGCGCTTGGCATCACCGGCGTGCTGGTTGCACTCGGGATTCTCATCCCTGGCGTCCGGGCCATGCGCGCGCGCGGCCTGGTTCAACCCGAGACGTCGCGCAAGCTCGTACACCTCGGCATGGGTGTGGTCTGCCTCACGCTACCGTGGGTGTTTCAGGAAATCTGGCCGGTCTGGGTGCTCGCGGGGCTGGCCGGCGGCATTCTCGCCTCGCTGCGCTGCGTACCCTTTTTGCGGAGACAGATTGGTGGCGTGCTGCACGACGTGAATCGCGCGTCGTTGGGGGAGATCTACTTCCCCCTCGGCGTTGCTCTCGTGTTCACCCTCTCGGCCGGAGATCGACTGACGTTCATCATCCCGGTGGCGCTGCTCACCTTTGCCGACGCTGCGGGTGCGCTTGTCGGCCAGCGTTGGGGCCGGCATCCGTTCGCCACGCTGGAAGGTCAAAAGAGTATCGAAGGATCATTGGCGGTCGGCGCGATGGGGTTTCTTTGCGCGGCGGTGCCGCTGTTGGTCGCCCAGCACGACTGGCGCGCTTCGCTGATCATCGCGGCTGCGATTGGGTTGTTCTCGTTGATGCTCGAAGCAATCTCCTGGCACGGCCTGGATAACATCTTCCTGCCGCTCGCCGCTTACGCACAGATCACGGTGTACCTCGGAGCGCCGCGGTCGTCGTTGGAACTCCGACTGGCGGTCCTCATCGGGATCACCGCCATGGCCTTGATCTGGCGCCGCGGACAAATCGTCGATGAGAGCGCGCGATTGGGCGGTGCGCTCGCGCTGTATTTTTTCTGGGCGGTCGGAGGCTGGACTTGGCTCGTTGCTCCGTTGGTCCTGCTCGCAAGCTACGTGCGGTTGATGCCGGTAATTCCCGGCGGCGTCCCACGCCACAACCTCATCGCCATCATTTGTGTGAGTTCGGCGGGACTGGTCTGGTGCGTCGCTCACGCCTTCGCCCCACACGTGCAGTGGCTCGGGCTGTTCACGGTCGGGCTCGCAACTCACCACGCGATCATTGCGATCGTCAGGTTCTCTCAAGGACGGCCCCAATGGTCGCGAGGGGTGTGGTGGATGCTGGGCGTCGCTCAAGCGGTCGTGCTGCAAGGTGCCGCATTTTACGCCATCGACCGCGGACGGACCGTGACCGGCGTCGCGATGGCTGCCGGCGCCCTCTGCGTTGCGATTGCCGCGGCCCTCTTCGTGCTGTGCGAGCGCTGCCTCGAAGAACCCACGGATCTCAATGTCCGCTGGTGGAAGCAGGGCATCGCTGCGGTTCTGGCCTCAAGTTTCGGACTTCTGATCGCGAATCTATGAGTGCGTCGTCGCCAGCCCCAGGAGCCGATCGACATGTTTCGGAACGCGGCGCGAGTGGCAACGCGGACGCGTCGCTGTGGTGGCAGGCCGTTCCTTCCCTCGTGGGCGAACGTCTGGGCGTGATCGGCAATTTCTCGGCTGACACGGAGAGGGCGACGCTCGCCGTCCTGCGTTCCGGCGAAGCGGTGCTGCGAGCACACGGCTGCACGCTCGCCGTCGGACCGATGGACGGAAACACGTGGCGGCGCCATCGATTCGTCACCGAACCAGGCGAGGAGCCGCCCTTTTTTCTCGAACCCAGCAATCCAAGCTCATGGCCCATGTGGTGGCGCGGCGCGAATTACACTCCGCTGGCTGAGTACTACTCGACCGCGACGGACAATCTCGATGATCGCGACGTCCGCCTGACGCAGGTCGCCACGCGCATCAAAGCGACCGGCGTCATCATTCGGTCCATCAATGCAGGGGACTTCGAGGCCGAACTCAGCCGGATCTACGACGTATCCGTGACGGCATTTCAGAGCAACTACCTCTACACGCCATTGGCGAAGGACGAGTTCATTGCGCAGTACCGCATGATTCGTGACCGGCTCAGCCCGGAGCTCGTGCTGCTCGCTGAGCACGGAGGGCGCGCGGTGGGATATGTTTTCGCCACGCCAGATTACGTTCAGGCGACGAGGCAACAGCCCGCGACAACGTTCATCGTCAAGACGCTCGCCGTGCTGCCGGGCCGCGCGTATGCGGGATTGGGCGCGCTCCTGCTGGGCGAGGTTCACGTGTCCGCTCGCGCTTTGGGTTTCAAACGCGCGATTCACGCGTTGATGCATGAGACGAATCAGTCGCGCAACCTGAGCGCCCACTACGCGTCCACGATTCGTCGATACGCTCTGTTTTCGAAGCGGCTCGCGTCATGACGATCGGCGAATTGTTAACGGAACAAGCGAACAGCCGGCCGGAGGCCGTGGCACTCGTGGACGATGCGCTCAACCGTCGCCTCACGTTCAAAGAGCTCGAGTACGAAGTCGCGCACGCGGCGGCCTGGTGGAAGCAACAAGGCCTTTCGCGAGGTCAGGCCGTCCTGGTATTCGTGCCGATGTGCGCGGATCTCTACGTTGCAATGCTCGCGCTGTTCCGGATCGGAGCCGTTGCGATGTTTCTCGATCCATCCGCCGGCTCGGAGCACATCGAGCAATGCTGCGAGCGCTGGCGGCCCCATGCATTTCTCGCGATTCCGAAGGCTCATCTGCTGCGATTCAAGTCATCCGCGCTCAGGAAAATCCCACTGAAAGTAACGACGCGGGGCTGGGTGCCGGCAGCACGACGCTGGCCGCAGTCGTGGAGAACCACCGCCCTGCATGAGAGTCTCGCCCAGCCCTACGATCCTGCCTTGGTAACGTTCAC
>JBDSPT010000264.1:0-9426 GCA_039930205.1 Opitutus sp.
GAAGCTTCTGATCAAAAAATCGAAGGCATCGTACGCGAACTGATCGATGGTGGACATCTGGTCATTGATGCCCGCGGGAAAGTCACTTATTCCGGTGATCGACTGCATTTCAAAGCCGACGTCTGAAATCGGGAGACTGTTTTTACCGCCGGACGTTGCGAGGCGATTACCTAATCGGACAAGGTGAACGGATCGAAGAGAAATTTGCCAACGTCCTCCCTGTTAACGGTGGGCGCCACCCATGGAGTGTACAGAGCGCTCGTGCTCCAAAAATGTTCGCGTGCGGCAGTGAGCCCTTTCGTTGCTCGGGACGGAACCTTGGCCCTCGGACGTTTACCTTGATAGCACCATGGCTAACTACGCACTCTACGCCCACCTCAAAGCCAAGCCTGACAAACGTGCGGAGGTGGAAGCGTTTCTGAAGTCCGCGCTGCCGCTGGCGCAGCAGGAAAAGCAGACAATCACCTGGTACGCTTTCAAGGAGGACGAAGGCTCCTACGGTATCTTCGACACCTTCGACACGGAAGCGGCGCGGCAGGCACATCTGGATGGTCCCATCGCCCAAGCCCTAATGAGCAAGGCGGGCGAGCTGCTCGCGGAGGCGCCGCAGATCCACAAAATCACGCTGCTCGCCGATAAACACTGATCGCTGGACCGGGCAAGGTGCCACGCCGGGCGCATTGCGCGCAAAGGTGAATAAAATCTCACTGATGGCGTGACCGGGATTGCGTTTGGAGACGGAGGAAGGGGAGAAAAAAGGATCAAATTTTGTCCTTCGCACACGCTGAATCACGGCTGTTCACGAGTGCAGTATCCAAAGTTTGACCACCTTTTTTTTGGCCGCCTCGATTACGACTTGATCGCCCAGCGGAGCTTCGCCGATGAACTGCGCGGATTTGCCCGTCGCTCCTCCGGTCCGGCGCGCACGATTTCCTCGTTGGTCGCCGAATAAATTCCTGACCGCAGGCCTTCGCGAAACGCCTGCTTGACCCGTCGGTCTTCGCCGGAATGAAACGTCAGAATCGCAATCCGTCCGCCTGCGTTCATGCACGCGGGCAGGTGGCGAAGAAACATGTCCAACGCGCCAAATTCGTCATTCACGGCAATACGAATGGCCTGAAAAACGCGGCGAACGCAGTCGTCGTCCGTCCCGGTATCGCGCCGAGGTTTGAACGCTCGCAGAATGGCTCGGACGGTATCGGCGAGTTGGAGGGTCCGGGTGAACGGCGTTTTCGCTCGGCGGAGCGTGAGCTCGCGGGCGAGTAAGGCCGCGGCGGGCTCATCCGCGTTTTCCTCGAGCGCCTTCGCAAGTGCGACCTCAGTCACGCTCGCCAGCCAGTCCGATGCGGAGGGTTTCCGGGCGGGGTTGAGTCTCAGGTCGAGCGGACTGTCGATCTTGAACGTGAAGCCGCGCAAGGGATCGTCGAGCTGCATGGAGGAGATCCCCAAGTCAGCCAAAACCGCGTCGACGCCGGTACCCCCGATTCCGGCGAGGACCTTGGGCAGGCCGGCGAAATTGGAGCGAACCGCGACAAAACTTTCCTCGGTCCAACCGGCCGCACGGAGCCGCGCCGTGGTTTTGGGATGCTCGATGGGATCGACATCGAGGCCGATCAGCCGGCCACCCGGGGTGATGCACGGCAGGAGTTCGTTGGAATGCCCGCCAAAGCCCAACGTGCAATCGACGACGACCTCGCCCGGCTGAAGCGCGAGCACCTCAAGGATTTCTGCGACCAGGATCGGGCGGTGAGTCCCCGCGGGCGTCTTGCCCGAAGCGAGAACTTTGGCAACGTCCGCGGCGTATCGCGCCGGGTTGAGCTCCTTGTACTTGTCCGCGAATCGCCGGGGATTTTTTCCCGCGTAACGGGGCCGCCGCACGTGGCGGGCGGGTTCGCTTTCCGGTGGTTGGGTTGAATCGGCGGGAAGGGTCAAGCGCGGGTATGATGTGGGAACGACCTGGTCGGGAGTCGAGAAATCGTCACGAGCGCCCGAGCGGTGGCCGAAGCAGACCCTGAGTGAAGTCGGGATCGGCGGGCGTGTTGGCGACCGGAGTGAGCCGTAACCATGCAGTCGAACTCGCGGAATTCTGGTGGCACCGGTCGTGAGACCGATGACCGGCGCGCCCCACCGCGCTTCCACCGTATCACGACGGGGGCTACTTCCGACTGCATGGATCCGGCGGAGGAAACAGAAGGAAGCCCAATGGATGGATGCCGGGAGAAGATGCAGTGGTCGCTCGAGAAACGAACGATCCCGATCGGCGGGATGCGAAACGTGCACGTCGGTGAGGAAGCGGTGGCGGACTTTTCTGAAGGGTCCCTGAAAAAATGGGAAAGCTTTTGGAGGCGTTACGAGGGGCTCCAGCCGTTGAACCTTCTGCCACGCACTTTGGATTTGTCCCCCGAACTTTTGGTTGCGTGCCCTGCCGCGACAGAGGTAGGAAAACGGACATGCAAGTCCTCGAAGCACTGAAACAGGCAGTGAAGGCGTGCGCGGAAGTGATCGGCTGGGGATCGGGAATTCAGGAGCCCCAGCGAAAGGATCTGGCGATGAGCCTCCAGGCGATCTGCACGGCGTGCGACACGGCGTATGGCGCGGTCCTCGCCCGGCTCGTGCCGATCAAGAATGCCTTCGGCGATCCGGCTGCGCTCGCGACGGAGATCCGGTCGTTTGCGGCTGATTCGGTCACACGAGACATGTTCAAGCCGGAACACTTGTGTGGTCAGGTCGATCAACTCCTCGTGCGCTTGAGCAGCAATCTCGACAGCTTGAAGTATTCGATCGATTTCCGACGCATTAACGAACTTCGCCAATACCTGGGTCGATTTGGCGACTATGATGGCGCCATTTTCGAGTCGTATGACGACCTGGTTGCCCAGCTCGACAAGATCGCGAGCGAGATTCAGCTTTCGGCGAAAGACAAAACGGAGCGGGCGGACTACGCGCGGAGGATCATCCAGCGTTTCGAGAAGGAACTGCGCGAGACTCAGACTGCGGTGCGCGACGCAAAGAAAGAAGTGATCGCGTTGATTTAGGAGGGTTGGCCCGTCGAGATTCAAAGCGGCCTTCGATCCCAAGCCTCGTGGTGGTCCCTGTTTTGCCGCAAGGCGGGATCGGGGCGATGGCGCTGACCATGCGATTTAGAACGGTGCAAGCGGAGGTGTAGCCGCGGACCGATCCCGAGCCCCGACGCACATTTCCGTTGTTTACTTTTCTTCCTCGAAACCACGGATGACCAGCGCAACGTCGTCATCACCCCTGTGAGTTGACCCCGTTACGGTAATGAAAAAGACGTTCGCTTTGCTCCTTCTGATCCTGGCGATTGCCGCCCGCGCCGCTGCTCCCCTCCAAGATGCAGCCCCCACAATCCTCGTCGGCGCGGCGAAGGTCGATATCACACCGGTGCTGCCGATCCGCCTCTCCGGCTACGAATCCCGAAAAACGGAAGCAGAGCGTGCCGAAACCCGACTTTATGCGCGCGCCCTCGCGATGGGTTCTGACGACCAGCCGCCCGCCGTGCTTATTACGCTGGAGTTGATCGGGGTGGGCGCCGAGACGAGTGCGATTGTCACTCGTGCCTTGCAAATGCAATCCGGCATTCCGCGCGAGCGCGTCGCGATTTCCGCCATCCACACGCACAACGGACCCGCTTTGAGCGATGTCCTGCCGTTCATGTTTTCGAGCGATCTGCCCGCGGGGCAGACCAGCCGGATCGAACGCTACACCACGGAGCTTCGGGTGAAACTGATTCAGCTCGCCCGCGATGCGCTGTCGAATCGGCGGCCCGCGCATCTTGCGTGGGGCCAAGGCTCGGTCGATTTCGCGGCCCAACGCCGCGTGATCGTCGGTGGCCGGTGGACGGCCTTCGGCGTCACACCCGGCGGTGCAGTCGATCACTCGCTGCCCGTGTTGCGCGTGACGGGCGACGACGGTGAACTCCGCGCGGTCTTTGTGAGCTATGCGTGCCATTGCACCACGCTGTCCGGTCCGGAGAACTACGTGCATCACGAATGGGCGGGCGACGCCGCCGAGCGTATCGAAGCGACCCATCCCGGTGCGATCGCCCTGGTCGCGCTCGGCTGCGGCGCTGATGCGAACCCCAATCCACGCGGCGTGCCCGCCGTTTCGGCTCATGGCGAAACAATTGCCCGTGAGGTCGAGCGCGTGCTCGCTGGAGCACTACAGCGCCTCGGCGCTCTGACCTCCGCCCAGTACCGCGAAGTGCCGCTGGCGCTCGATCGCGCGGTCTCCCGCGACGAACTGCAGGAACGAAGCGCCTCCAGGCAGGTGAGCGCCGCCTATGCTGCGACGCAGTTTCTCCGGCGGCTCGATGCCGGCATGGCCTTGCCGACGTCCCTTCCGCTTCCGGTGCAAACCTGGTCGTTCGGCCAGGATCTGACCATGGTGTTTCTGGGCGGGGAGGTCGTCGCTGACTACGCGCTCCGGCTCAGACGCGAACTGGATGGGCGCCGACTCTGGATCAATGCCTACTCGAACAGCGTGCCGAGCTACATCCCGTCCCATCGAATGTATGCGGAAGGTGGGTACGAAGTAGACGGGTCGATGGACTACTACGCCTGGCCCTGCCGGCTTGCTGCCGGGACGGAGGATGAGTTGATCGCGGCGGTGCGCGAACTGGTGCCGGCGTCCTTCCATGGCGCCCAGCAGCCATGAAACGGCATTCCCGGGTGAGTTTCGCGATGGTACTGCTCGCGATCACGACGGTCGCGCAGGCGTACAAGGAAGTTCCGCCGCCCGCGAAGGTCGTACTCCCGCCGTCGAAATCGCCCGCCGAATCCCTCGCGTCGATCGTCGTGCCACCGGAGTTTGAAGTGGAGCTGGTTGCCGCCGAGCCACTGGTGAGGGATCCCATCGATCTCGCCTGGGGCGCCGACGGACGGTTGTGGGTTGTGGAGATGGCTGACTATCCGCTTGGTCTCGACGGAAAGGGCCAGCCGGGTGGTCGTATCCGGGTGCTCGAGTCGACGCAACGCGACGGCCATTACGACAAATCCACTTTGTTTGCCGAGGGTCTGAGGTTTCCGACGAGTGTGATGCCCTGGCGCAAGGGCGTGCTGGTGGTGGCCGTGCCCGACGTGCTCTTGCTGGAGGACACCAATGGCGATGGCCGCGCTGATCGCACGACCAGGCTTTTCACCGGGGTGGGGGAAGGAAATCAGCAGCACCTCGCGAACGGCCTGCAGTGGGGCCTGGATGGCTGGTTGCATCTGGCGAACGGCAACAGTGGTGGAAAGATTTCGTCCGCCAGCGGCGGTCCCGTGATCGAGGTCGGCCAGCGCGATTTCCGCCTTCAGCCCGACCAGGGCCTGATTGATCTGCTGGCGGGTCAGTCGCAGTTTGGGCGCAACCGCGACGACTGGGGCAACTGGTTTGGCTGCAATAACTCGAATCCAATTTGGTACTACGCACTGAACGATCGTTATCTTCGGCGAAACCCCCACGTGGTGCCGCCCAAGGCGGTGATCGACGTTGCGGCTGAACCCGGCGCGGCGCACGTGTTTCCACGCAGCCGGACGCTGGCGCGGTTCAATGATCCCGAAGGGGAGGACCATTTCACGTCCGCGTGCGGGGTCATGATTTATCGGGACGACTGGCTCGGCACCGAATTGGCCGGAAATGTGTTCGTGGCTGAGCCGGTGCACAATTTGGTTCACCGCGAAATCATTCGCCCGGTGGGCGTCACGTTCCGGAGTGAACGCGCGGCAAGTGAGCAGACCTCAGAATTCTTTGCCTCGAGTGACAACTGGTCTCGCTTCACTGCCGTGCGGAGCGGGCCGGACGGTGCCTTGTACGTCGTGGATATGTACCGGCTCCCGATCGAACACCCGCAGTGGATTCCGGCAGCATGGCAGAAAGAACTCGGTGACCTCCGCGCGGGGGAGAATCAGGGCCGCATCTATCGGATTCGACCGAAAGGAAAGCCGCTGCGGACGGTACCGCTTCTTGACGCCACGGCTGAAGCGTCGGCCTTGGTTGCGGCGCTGGAAAGTCCCAGCGGCGCCGTGCGGGATCTGGCGCAGCAGCAGCTGGCCTGGCGCGCGGATCAGACGGTGGTTCCGGCACTCGAGCACCTTGCGGTGAACGCGTCGCTGCCCGCGTCCCGGATGCAGGCGCTTTGGACGCTCCGGCTGCTCGGCTCGTTGCGCGAAGCGGTGGTCACGGTCGCGTTACGCGACTTGCATCCCGGCGTGCGCCGACATGCAGTGGAGCTCAGCGAAGTTTTCGCCAACGCGAGCCCGACGTTACTTCGCGAGGTCAGCGCGTTGGTGGCGGATCGGGATGCGTTCGTGCGACTGCAGGTGGCCTACACGCTCGGCGCCTGGCAGGATTCCGCTGCCGGGATCGCGCTGGCGCGACTGCTTCGCGCGGATCCGGATCCATTGGTGCGCGCCGCCGCTCTAAGTTCGGGGTTGCCCCATGCCGAGACGATCCTCACGCAGCTTGCGGCGACAGGCCGCCCGGATGATCCGTTGTTGCTCGAAGTTGCCGCGGTGACCGAGAGCGCCAAGGCCGTCTCGGCGTTGCTCGGAGCAATCTCCACGCCGGGAACTGGAAAGCATGCGCGAGAACAATTCCTGGCGCTCGCGCAATTGCTCGACTGGATGCAACGCCAGCGAAAGTCGTGGGGCGAACTTCAAGCCACGGCCGACCCGGCGATGAAAGCCGGTCTGCTCGCCGCAGCGGATCTTTTCGTCAAGGCACGACAGTCGGTGCAGAGTCAAAACGCGGCCCTGGAGGAGCGGCTGGCGGCCATGCCCGTGCTTGGTCGTGGCCGCGATCAGCAGGACGAAGATATGGAGCGGCTGGCCTCCTTGCTCACCCCGGTGTCGCCGGTTCCGTTGCAACTTGCCGCGGTCACTGCGCTTGGCCGCCTGAATCGCCGCCCGATCCCGCAGCACCTGCTGTCTCACTGGAGTAACTACACCGCTCCGCTGCGTGAAGCGGTGGTGTCCGTTTTGGCGAGTCGGCCGGTCTGGACGCAGGCGCTCCTGGATCGCGCCGCCGACGATCCGGAACTTCGCGCGCAGATATCCACCGTCCAGCGCGCCGCACTGACGCAACACGGCACGGCCGCCATCGCGGATCGGGCGCAACAGATTTTTGGGGCGGCAGCGGTGGGCGATCGGCAAAAGGTCATCGATCATTATCTTGCCGCGATCGCGGGAATGGCGGGCGATCCCGGGCGCGGTCAACGGGTGTGGGTCGGGTCGTGCAGCGCGTGTCATCGCTTCGCCGCTGTGGCGGGGGGTGGCGTCGGGCCGGATCTGGCGGCAGTGAGCGACCGCAGCGCTGGCTATCTCCTGACCCATATTCTTGATCCGAATCGCGCGGTGGAAGATCGGTATTCCTACTATACGGCAACGACGCTGGACGGTCGGGAGATCGCGGGCATGCTCGGGGCCGAAGCAAACAACGCGGTGACCCTACGCGGCCTGGATGGCGTGGAGCACGTGGTGTTTCGGCGCGATCTGAAGTCGTTGGTGAGAAGCAGTCGTTCGCTGATGCCGGAAGGGTTCGAAGCGAGTGTAAGTCCGGAATCAATGGCCGACCTGATCGCCTTTCTGGCGGGCAGCGCGGCAGCCGATCCTTCCCGTGCGGCGTCGAATTCTTTGCCGAATGAGTGAGCCCGGACGGCGCTCAGGAATCAACAGAGAGCGGCCTGACCACTTCCCGCACACTATAATTGGGGCGCCGGCCCGGCAGAGGGGGGCCAGGCCGATATTTTTGAATTGGGTGTGGCCAAGCTATCTTGAGACCGTTGAGTTACCCGATGGCTCGCAAACTGCGGATGGAATATGAGGGCGCGTTGTACCACGTGATCAACCGTGGGGCTTCCCGAAAGGACATTTTCGCCACGCCCGCCATGGCCAGAGCATTTGAAACGACGCTCGCCGAGGCTTGTGAACTTCACCACTGGAAGCTGCATGCGTTTGTGGTGATGCGAAATCATTTCCACCTCGCGCTCGAGACACCCGAACCAAACCTGGTCGCGGGCATGCACTGGCTCCAGAGTACGTTTGCGACCCGGTTCAACCGGCTGCGCTCGGAGCGCGGCCCGCTTTTTCAAGGAAGGTATCGGGCTTTGTTGGTCGAAGACTGGATCGCGATGGTGCGGGTGGTGAATTATCTCCACCTCAATCCCGTTCGTGCCGGCCTGGTCTCCGCCGGTCAGGTCGCATCTTTTCGCTGGAGTAGTCTGGCCCATTTTCTCAAGCCCGTGCGCGCTCCGTGGTTGGCCGCCCGCGATTGGCTGGCGCAACTTGGCTTGGAAGATACGAGGCAGGGGTGGTCGAACTATCTGCGAATTCTCGCGGCTTTGGCGTCCGACCGAGGCGCCCAGAAATTGCAGGGTTTTGACGAGCTTTCCCATGGTTGGGCGACCGGCACAGCAGGCTGGCGAAGAGCCGTGGCCGCGGATCATGCGCAGCTTGCTTTGTCTGCCGGCTTGGTGGCAAACGAGTTGAAGAAACTGAAGCAAGCCCAATGGACGGATGCCCGGGACAAGGTGCTGCGGTCCGCTCGTAAAACGAGCGATCAGGTCCGGCGAGATGCGAAAGGTGCGGACTGGAAAATTACCGCGGCGATTAAATTGCGGGCGGCGGGCGCTCCTCATCGTTGGATCGCGGAGAAGCTGGCGATGGGCAATGCGAACTCCGTTCGATCTTACGTCAGCCGGCGGACCGCGCTCAGGAATCAAATGTTATCGGCGTGACCCCGATTCCCGCGTGCCGCGTCTGGATTCGTCGATCACGCGAATCTCCGCGTCCGGCAAGATCAAAGCAGATGAGCGTTCCAAGTCCCCGCGGTATTCTCCCCGCTACTCTTTGCCCGAAAACGTCACGCCCTTCAATTCCGCCGCACGAGTGAATCCCCACGGCTCGCACGCGACCGTCGCTTCCGCGGTGGCGAACCTCACCGTGGCACCCACTTTGCGCCACGACGCGCGCCCATTTTCCTGGTCGGGTTCAACTAACACCCGGAGTTTCGTTCCCCGATAAAGCGCGGGCGTTTCGATCATGACCGTGGCGAGGTCGCCGGAAAACAGAAGATCGAACATGAAGTGGCCGATCTTGTTTTCAGGGTCAGCGTCATACGCGAGGATCCGACCCGTCAATACAAGCTCCTTGGAAAAACGCCTTTCTTCAAACTGCCGAAAACGTCCATCGTGATCATCGGCAGCAAGCGTCGACTGGCCGTTAACGCTGAAAGGACCCATGGGTTCGAGTTGCTGGTCGAGGAACTTGGAGCGCGTGACCACTTCGATGGTTTTGCCGGTCAAGACCGTGAGATCACGCTGGTGCGACAGGAGCAATCCATCCACCTCCTTCCCCTGGTAAGCGGCGGGCAGTTGCAGTCGCACGCGACCGCGGTAGCGAAACGGCGCCAGCGGATCCCGCGCCATCG
>JBDSPT010000265.1:0-5404 GCA_039930205.1 Opitutus sp.
GAAAGAGCGTCGATCTCCTGCTGAAGTCGCGCGACGACTTGTTCGGCCGCGGTGACCGATGCTGACTTGAACGACGCTTCGCGCCGATAGCCCACGAAGGGCAGCCAGGCCTCTGATCGCAATTGGCGACGCTCCCGAATGAGTTCGAACAACGGGTCTGACATAATCCGCGCGAGTTCAAACTCTGAGCCGGCAGGGAGTGAGTAACCGAGACCATTGAAGACGACCCGCGCCATCAGAAGATGTCCCGCATCGCCGGGATGCACTCCGTCCGGAGCGAAGGTGAAGGCAGCATCGCGTTTTCGCTCGGTCGCGATCGCAGCCACCATTGCGGCATGAAGATCGATCACGGTGACGCCTGCTCCGCTGACCGCTCGCTCGATCGCGGCAAACTCAGCAAGCACGGAATCGTAATCGACGAAGGGCTTGCTGTACCCAAATTCCGGAGCCGTCGCCGGTACCGTCCGGGCGCGGATCGGCAGCGAGTCAAACACGGGCGGTGTCACAATCACGAGCGCCGCACCTGCCGCGTGAACTCGGTCAACCAACTGACGCAACCCGTCGCCGAAGGCGCGCAACCGCTCGGACGACGAGGGATGATAGATGCCGTCGTTCATGCCGTAACATGCGACGACCAAACCCGGCTTCGTTGCCGTCAGCGCGCGGTCCAGGCGCTCTAACACGCACGGCCGCGGGTACGGGTGCCCGATTTCCGACAAACCCGATACTGTCTCGGATGAGAGACCGATGCTGATCAGGTCGCAGGCGGAAGCCGGAGAGAGCCGTTTCAAGAAATATTCGACGAAGGTCACGTACCGCCCGTCCTGAGTGATGCTGTCGCCGATCACTAAAACGCGTCCTTTCGTCAGGTCGACTTTCGCTGGCACCCGGTCGCCGGCGACTGCCGCCCAAGAAACCGGAACGAGAAAGGCCAGGAGCAGAACCAAGACCGCGCGACGACTTCGCGTTGCGGAATAGAGGCAAGCCTCAGCGACGGCAAACTTCATGGGATCGGGGTCAAGGAGTTCCGTTGTGACGGTCGATATGCAACCTGATCAGTTTGCGTCCGGCGACCACTGATACGCGCGGAGCAAGTTGTCCTTCATCAGCGGAATGATCAGCTGATGCCGCGATGCGATGTAGGTGTGATCAGCTGACCCTTGCACCAGTTTCATCAACGGCTTCGTCTGACCCTGAGCCGAAACCTGGAGGACGTCTCCGGTCAGCCAGTCTGTCACCGTATATCCACCACGCCCGTCCGGCTCAAGACCGTCGACGTGACAAACGGGAGTGGTTCCCAGCCGACCGATCGCTTGGTCGGAGAACGCGACCGTTGAGATGTGACCGACCTGTTCTTTGCCTTCAGCATCGCGCACCGACCAGCCACCGAGGAGCAGGCGATCTTTCTCTGCGCGAAGTCCATTGATGCCACCGGTAACAGCGCGATCCAGTTTCACCCAGGGCGCAAATTTTCCTTCGTGCAGCCGGAACACCGTCAGGAGACGCCCGCTGCAGACGTACACGTTCCCATCCGAGTCCGCCGTGCAATCATTGAAGGCGCCCGGTCCGTCCTCCGGCGCGTAACGCGCGAGAATCTTGCCCGACGCAACATCGATCTCGACGAGATCTTTGTCGTCGCCGACATAGAGCCGTCCGTTGGCGAGCGCGAGGCCCTTGGGATTTTCCAGACCGGTGACCCATTTCTGTTCGAGGAGTTTCCCGTCTGGACTCACCCGGCTGACAAAACCGTCGCCGGGCGTAGCGCCCGCACCACTGGTCCCAATGTTGGAAACGTAGAGTTGATCGCGAGTGGCATCGTGAACGACGGACTCAGGAGCAACCAAGCCGGACATTTCCCACAATAACTTGGGTTCGGCGGCAGAAACGTGAAGTGAAGCGACGGCGAGGACGACAAGAGCAACGAGGGGTTTCATAAGGGTTGTTCGACGTTGAAGGATACGATTGAGGAGACAAGCGCGCATCGATTACCGGGCGGACAAAGATCATAATCCCCGAAGCCCAACCAAGGGGTACGTCGTGATCAGGAGCACGATCACGAGCTCGACAACGACAACGGGTCCTCAATGACCCAGGACGCCCGCTCGACTTTGCCACGCCGTGAGGGGGCTGCTCGCACCACAATCGACGCACGGGGCCGTGGATTTCATCGCGCTGCACTTTGGGCATGTGCCCTGAGTCGCGAAGACGTCGAAGGGCTGACCACACGCCTCACATCGCCAGAATGCGCCGACGGGGGGCGACGATTTACAAGCCGGACAAGAGAATTCACGGTGACGGGGAAGCTGCTCGAGACGTCGCAGAGCCTTCGCGTGTTGGAAGCTTTGCCAGCAGTTCGAAAGGAGAAAAAATGCCATGATGCCGAACCAGATCGACTGGTACCGAACCGCGAGCGCGATCAATCCCGCACCGCCGACAAAGCCAATCACCGTCGCAATCAGAAGACTCCTGGCCTTGCCTAAGGGAAACCAGAGCAGCGCGCGGAGGATCTGCCCACCGTCGAGAGGATAAACCGGCACCAGGTTAAAACAGAGCAGCACGAGATTGAGATACGCGACGGCCGTGAGAAATCGGCGGAAGTCTGGGTTCAGTTCCGTCCACCCGGCGCGGGCACAGAGAAATCCGACGGTCCAGATAACCGGTAGCAAAGCCACGTTGACCAACGGACCTGCCGCGATGCTCCACAGGGTGGCTCCGGGCCGGGAAGGTGGCGCGACATACGCGACTCCACCCAGCGGCCACAGGACAATCTGATCCGACGTTCCGCCCACCGATCGGCACGCGAGTGAGTGGCCAAACTCATGCATGAGGACGATCGCGAACAGCGCGACGTATTCGAGAACTCCCCACACAGGCGAACTGTAGTTGGGTATCCGATCAGAGATCGAGTACACCGCGACGAGAAACCACGACCAATGCAGGAACACGTCGATGCCGAACAAACGGAAGATACGGATCGAGCCTTTTCGCGTTGGCGTCATATGCGATGGCTACTGACCCTCGGTCCGAGAGCAATGCGACATCTCTCACCAACGAATAAATCTCCCGGCCGGATACAGGCAGTCGGAAGTGGCCACCGTCGTGCGGAGGTGGAGTCGGCGGTCCGTCTGTGGACGCTCCTGTGCTCGCGAGCGAGCTGCCGACGTCGAACTGCCACTGCCTGGCACGGCCAGTCGCACGATCCATTCGCCATGAGATGTTCCAGCGCCTGGTTCTGCTGTTCGCTTCCCCGTGTCCTCGGCGACTTTCGTGTTCAAAACACACGTTCTTAATCCGCGAGGGGTAACAGCCTTGTTACGAAAAACCATTTCTCATTCGCCGACTCGCGAAGCACAGTCTGCATTCGGCCCACATCGGGACCCCCGATCTCGGGATCGTCCAGCTTGCATCTACCAACCCCGCCGGGATCCCCGGCACGTCAGCGCTCAATCAGTCCCATGAATGCGTTTCTCCTCTCCTCTGCGCACCGGCGCCCCGCGGTATCCTCCACTTCAGCACGCCAGCAAAATCGCGTTTCCCGGATCCCGCTGCTCATTGGCAGTCTCGTGCTCCCGTTCGTGGCGGCGACTTCCCATGCGGTCCAGCCCGTGTCGCACCAGTATCAACAAACGAATCTGGTTTCCGACGTGCCCGGTCTCGCACCGGTCACCGATCCCAATCTCGTCAATCCGTGGGGGCTGGCCCGGAGTGCCACCAGCCCTTGGTGGACGGCCAATAACGGCACCGGTACATCTTCGCTCTACAACGGACTCGGTGCGAAACTGGCCCTTCTCGTCACCGTGCCCACGGCTCCTGGAGGCACACCACCCTCGGCTCCGACCGGCATCGTGGCCAACGCCACGAGCGACTTCAAAGTGGGGCCCAATCAGCCTGCCAGGTTTATCTTCGCCACCGAAGACGGTACGATCTCAGGCTGGAATCCGGCCGCGAATTTGACGAATGCGATTCTCAAGGTCAACCGCTCGGGTTGGGCCGTGTACAAGGGTCTTGCGATCGGCCAGTTTGGCGGAGCGAACTATTTGTACGCCGCGAATTTTCTCGGCGGCACCGTCGAGGTCTTCAACTCGAACTACGATCCAGTATCGTTCGGTCCGGATGCCTTCCGCGACTGGACGCTGCCAGCCGGCTTCGCACCGTTCAATGTGCAGGCGATCGGCGACCGGATCTACGTCGCGTATGCCAAGCGCGACGCTGAAGGGATCGACGAGGTTGCCGGTCACGGCAACGGCTACGTCAACGCCTACTCGATGAATGGCGTGCTGCAGCTGAGGTTGCATTCTGGATACTGGATGAATGCGCCGTGGGGCCTCGCGCTCGCGCCGGCGAATTTCGGACGTTTCAGCAACCTGCTTCTCGTCGGTCAATTCGGCAGCGGGCAAATCGCTGCCTTCGATCCAGCAAACGGCCACTTCCGCGGTCTGCTACGCGGCCAGCCGAGTCGCGCACTGAACATCGACGGACTCTGGGCCTTGAGCTTCGGCAACGGCGCGAATGCTGGACCGGTCAACACGCTGTATTTCACCGCTGGTCCGGAGGATGAGGTTCACGGACTGTTCGGAACGATCACGCCGGTGGCACCGAAGGACAACGGCCACGATGACGAGGATGCGCTCGACGACGATCAATGAGGTCGAGCGTTGGTCGCTTGCGAGGCGCGGCGAGACCGATAAACGAATGAGGCGGGGCGGGGCGTCTCGCCGTTCCGCGGCTCACCCGCGACGGTTCGCCCTACTCCTTCTTACGACTTAAATTCCATTGGTCATGCGACGAGTCGCTTGACCAATGGATTCTGGTTTTACGAAGTGGAACCATGCACGTTCGACCGACTGTCGTAATCTCAAGCAGCTTTCGCTGGATGCTGGCAGCAGCATTGTTGTTCACCGCGGGTTGCCGCCGCTCTGATGCCGGCAAGGCGTCGGCGCCGGTTCCCGCCAGCCGCAAAAGTTCCGGCGGTCTCCACGCCACGATCGAGACCGACAAAGGCACGATCGAGATCGAGTTGCTCGCCAAGGATGCTCCAAAAACGGTCGAGAATTTTCGTCTGTTGGCCGAGCGCGGCTACTACAACGGCATCACGTTCCATCGGATCGTGAGAGGATTCATGATCCAGGGCGGCGATCCGCAGGGCACGGGTGAAGGCGGCGAAAGCGCCTGGGGCGGTAAGTTTGAGGACGAGATCGATCGCAAGTCCGACCTTTATCGCGGCGGCTACCGCCGCGGCATGCTCGCGATGGCGAATGCCGGGCCGGATACGAACGGCAGCCAGTTCTTCATCATGCATCAGGACTACCCGCTGCAGCCGAACTACACGATCTTCGGCCAAGTCACCAACGGCATGGACGTCGTCGACACGCTCGCAGTGACGGAGACGGCGATGGGAATGGAC
>JBDSPT010000266.1:0-6229 GCA_039930205.1 Opitutus sp.
CGCTCGCGCGCGTCCAGAGGGGACGGACGGCGGCCCCATCTCCACTTGAACCGCTCTAAACGCAATCAACCGGTCGCGGCTTCACCGGGCTTACGGGAGCTTGATCGCGCGTTCGATCGCAGCGCGCGCGGCATCAAGCTGCGGATCGCGACCCGCCATGAGATCCTCGATGCTTGGATTTGCGACGATCGTATCCGGAATCACCGCATACGATGAAGGAGTCGTGCCACTGACTGGACCGCGGACCGCGCCGGTCGGAATCGTCATGCTGTAGCCATCGGCGAGCGGAATCATGGAAAACTCCGTCAACCCGCCGGCGGTGGGCTGTCCGATGATCTGGATGTGACCAAGTTCTCTCAGTGACAAAGCAAGGGCTTCGGGCGCCGATTCGGTCTGTTGATTGACGAGGACCATGATGGGCCGGGCCGGCCAGATGCGTTCGCCGTCGCGCTTTACTGAACGCATGGGCGAAGCCAGCGGGTTTTGCAGGAAGTACATCACCTCGCCGTCGCAGAGCGCCGAAGCGATTTTATGTTCGCCCGATCCCCCTAACGAGGATCGCAAGTCGAGCACGAGCCCGCGCGCTCCTTGTTGAACCAACGCGCTGAGCGCGCTGCGGACCAGCGCGGCGGTGTCGCGAGCGGGAGTGTCGGATCGCGCAAAACCACGCACAAAAATATAGCCGATTCCATCTCCGAGAACCCGGCTCTCCACGTTGGGTACCTCGGCTTGAATGAGCGTCAGGGTGAGGGACTGCGGCTGCGAACCGCGCACAATTTCCATGGTGACGTCCGTGCCGGCCGGTCGCGCAACCAGGTGAAAGCGTTCGATGCCCAGCGCCCGCCTTCCGCCGACACGCAGCAACACATCGCCAACGCGAAGGCCGCTTTGGTCGGCCGATGCACCCTTGATGACGTCGAAGACGACGAGGCGTCCATCGTCCAGCCGGTACAGGCTGAAACCCGGCGCGCACAAGGGCTGACCGCGGGCGAGCGCGATGATCCCTCGTTTCCGCTCCGGCGTGCCGAGTCCGGTGTGCGCCGTTTCGGCGGAGCGCGCCATCGCTTCCATGACGAGCCACGCGGGAGGCAGATCGGCCACGCACTCCGCCAGCCACGTCGCATCGCGGTCCACGTCAGAACCGAAATCAACCGGCAGCGGTCTCGCGTGATCCGGCGTCAGCATCGTGATCGCCTCCATCGCGGCTTCGCCCATCGCGCGCGGTTTCGCCGGTACGATGCTGTCTTTGACCAGCGAAAGATACGCCTTCCGCATCAGCGCAGCCGATGTCGGCGGGGATGCGTCATCCGATACCGGCGCCGTAGGTGTTGCGGGACTTTCCGCTGCGGCCGAGACGCCCGGGACAACGCCCACGAACACGGAAATCAGAACCAGAGAGCAGCGCCACGTACGACGCACACGATCAAATTTTATCTCCATAAGTTTGTCCGTCGCACGCCGCGAAACTTCATCCGCCCTGAGAACGCGAGGCTGCTGGGACGGAATCCAATTACGGTTTCATTCGATCCCGTGCGACTTAAAAACCTGAGCTTCGTGTTGCGGTACGGTCGTTTGCCCGGCCTCAAAGTCTCGCCCGCAGTTCGGCGGGAAGAAGCTGCTGCGCCGTTTACCACCAATGGCCCGGCGTTGATTTGGAGTCTCGCAATGACATGAACCGGCGATGACAATCATGTCGAAGATACGAACTAGGCGGTGGCGCGCGCCCGTCATCGGTCTCGCGACCGATGCTACAGGGTTCTTCGATCTCGACTGCGTGGTTACAGCTTAGTTCACGATCACCGGGATTTGCGCAACCTGAGCGCGGTCCGAAAGGTCGTTCGCCATCAACAGGCGCGGGGTCGCGTTTCGATTGGCTTCGTTCGGGGCTGGTGAGCCATGGCGCCTCGGTCTGCCGCGGGGGCGGCAGTTCGCGTTCAGGGCACGACGGATCCAGGCGAGTTTGTCACGTAATACGTGACAAACCGGTTTTGAAATACGGCGTCTTGAAAGCACTTGCGAAAGTACAGAGGCGGCCGGCCGGGTTTCTTCATGCGCCGGTCGGTATCGAAGACGAACTTACGGCGTTCAACCGTTGCGCGGGAAGGCGGGTAAATGTGGCTTTCGGATATTTTGTGACCACGCTGTTTAACTTAAGGCAATGCGACGATTTTTGACGACGAGATCTGCTCAATCACTGATGATACCACTGTTCATGAGATACGCTTTCCTGGCAGCGGTTGTGATTACGATCAGCTCGGCGGTGCGGCCCTTCGCTGCCAACCCTCCTGCGGCACTGCCAGCACCGCTGCCCGACTTCGTTGACCAATACTGCAGCGATTGCCACGACAACGAATCGAAGAAAGGAGGATTCGACGTCACGGCGCTCAACTTCAACCTCAGTGATCCGCGCACCTTTAGTCAGTGGGTGAAAGTTCATGATCGGGTCGTCTCCGGGGAAATGCCGCCCAAAAAAGAAGAGCGGCCAGAAGCGAACGCGATGGCCACGTTTCTCAAAACTCTCGCCGACCCGCTTGTAAGGTTTGAGACGACGCAACTAGCCCGGACAGGTCGAGCGACTCAGCGCAGGTTGAACCGCTACGAATACGAAAATGCCGTACGGGATTTGCTGGAGACCCCCTGGCTGGAGTTGAGAGATGCGCTGCCGGAGGATGGGGAAGCGAATCGCTTCAACAAAAGTGGCACGGCTCTCGACGTATCTCACGTGCAGATGAGTCGGTACATGGCCGCGGCCGACTTCGCGTTGCGCCAGGTCTTCGCTCATCAAGTCACCCGGCCTGAAGCGCGAACGATCCGCTATTATACCCGGGATCAACGGTCCTACACGGGATCCATGAAGTATTCAGAATTCAACATGCGGCCCGAACGTGCCACGTTTCCCTTGCTGGGCACCTGCGCCCAGCCGGAGGTGGCGAGCGGCAAGGAGCCGTTAACCGTTGGCGACTCCGACCCAGTCGCACGGGAGAAGGAAGCGGTGGGTCTGGTCGCAAGTAGCTACGAGCCGATCGAACCAACTTTCGACAAGTTCAGTGCACCGGCGTCCGGCCGGTACCGGCTGCGGTTGCGGGCCTATTCGGTCTGGGTTGGGCCAGGCAAGGATCCGAAGAAATGGTTTATCCCGAACTACAACGACGTCGCGCAGGGACGTCGGCCTGAGCCCGTCACGCTTTATTCGCAGCTGCCGCCGCGTTCATTGCGCTGGCTCGGGAAATTCGACGTGGGCGTCACACCGGAGACGTATCAGTTGGAAACTTACCTGCTCGAAGGAGAATCAATCCGGCCGGATGCAGCGCGCTTGTTTCGTTCCCGGCCCTCCAATTATGTGAATCCGCTCGCACGCGCCGACGGGCAGCCGGGGCTGGCCGTGCAATGGCTCGAAGTTGAAGGGCCTTTGTTTGAGCAATGGCCGACGTCCGCTCACCGTCTGCTCTTTGGAGATTTACCTCTGCGCGCTGGTGCGGCGGGACAACCTCCAGAAGTCGTCTCGTCCCACCCGCGAAAGGACGCGGAGCGACTTCTGCGAATATTCATGGCGAAGGCATATCGTCGCCCGGTAGTGAATACGGACGTGAAGCGCTTCCTGCCGGTAATCGAGAACGCGCGGGCCACGGGCAGTGGCTTCGCCGAGGCGATGATCGCGGGCTACACGGCCGTTCTGTGTTCGCCGTCCTTCCTGTACCTGGAGGAAAAGCCCGGCGTCCTGGACGATTATGCACTGGCTTCCCGACTCAGTTTTTTCCTGTGGAACTCGTCACCGGACGCGGAGCTACGACGCCTCGCGTCGCAGAACCGTCTGCACGACCGCGACGTACTTCGCGCTCAGACGGATCGGATGCTCAATGATCGAAGGTCGCGCCAGTTCGTCGATGCGTTCCTCGCGTACTGGTTGGATTTGAGAAAAATGAACGCCGTCTCACCGGATGCGGAGTTGTATCCCGACTACTATCTCGACGACCTACTCACGGAATCAGCGATTGAGGAGACGCAGCTCTTCTTCGCTGAATTGCTCCGGACGGACTTACCGGCTCGAAACCTGGTCGCCTCGGATTTCATCATGGCGAATGAACGGCTCGCCGAGCATTACAAAATTCCGGGGGTGAGCGGCGTTCAGCTGCAGCGGGTGAAGGTGCCGATGGACAGTGTGCGCGGTGGATTGCTGACGCAGGCGAGTGTCTTGAAAGTCACTGCGAACGGCACCACCACGTCACCGGTGATTCGCGGCGCGTGGGTGATGGAGCGGATTTTAGGCCGGCCAGTGCCTCCGCCTCCCGCAAGCGTGCCGGCGGTTGAACCCGATATCAGAGGGGCCACGACGATTCGTGAACAGCTGGCGCAACATCGCAGTCAGGAGTCGTGTTCTACGTGTCACGCCAAGATGGACCCGGCCGGTTTCGCACTTGAGAATTTTGATGTGTTCGGTGGTTTCCGAGAACGTTATCGAGCGCTGGATGAGACCTCGGCCCACGAGGACGGCATTGGCAAAAATGGACAGCGGTTCACCTTTCACCGTGCGCAGGCGGTCGATTCCAGCGGCGAGCTGCCTGACGGTAGGACTTTTTCCGATATACGCGCCTTCAAGCAATTGTTGCTCGCCGACCAACGCCAGATTGCGCGCAACATGACGCAGCAACTGCTCGCGTACGGCACGGGAGCAGCGGTGCGTTTCGGGGATCGGCCCGTGGTTGAACGTATCCTCGACCAATGCCGTGAACGTGATTATGGAATGCGCTCACTGCTGCACGCAATCGTCCAGAGCCAGCTATTCCTCCAGAAATAGATCCTTCCGCGCCATGAAATCCCCTGTGCCCCGTGTTGCTCCTTCCTCGTTCGTTGCGACCCAACGGGCTGTGTCACGTCGCGAGTTTTTGCGTGCAGCCGGAGTGGTCCTTTCGTTGCCGTTGTTGGATTCGATGTTGCCCGCCTTTGCCTCAGCCGCGGCGAAGACGGCCGCAAAAATTTCTGAGCAGAATCCAGTCCCGCGCCGCATGCTGGCGGTCTGTAATAATCTCGGTCTGCTGCCCGAGTACTTCTTTCCGCAGGCCACAGGTCGCGATTACGCTTTATCGCCTTACCTCGAGCATCTGGAGAAGCATCGTCGCGACTTCACGGTCTTTAGTGGGGTTTCGCATCCTGACGTTGATAGCGGCCATCCGGCCGACATTTGTTTTTTGACGGCGGCGCCGCATCCCGCCAGCGGAGGTTTTCGCAACACCATCTCGTTGGATCAGTACGTCGCGGAACGGGTGGGGCACTTAACGCGCTTCCCGTCCCTCACGCTTGGAGTCAACGTCCAGCAAGGACAGCGCAGTCTTTCATGGACTGGCTCCGGCGTGCTTATTCCCTGCGAAGAGAAAGCGTCACAGGTGTTTCGACGCATGTTCTTACAAGGAACGCCCGCGGAGGTCGCGACGCAGATGCGCAAGCTGCAACTCGGTCAAAGCATTCTCGATGCCGTGGGTGGTCAGGCGAAGGACCTGCGGCGCAGTGTGGCGGGGGTCGACCGCGATCGACTGGATCAGTACTTCACCAGCGTACGCGAACTCGAGCAGCAGTTGCAGATGTCCCGGGATTGGGAGCGCATCCCGAAGCCAAAGGTCGCCATGGCGATGCCGGTCGATCCGACGGAACCGCGCGAGTACATGGCGAAGGTCAAGCTGATGTACACCATGGCGCGCCTCGCGTTCGAAACAGATTCGACCCGTTCCGTGACGCTGATGTTGGATAGCGTGAACTCACCGGCGCTCGAGCTCCCTGATCACCATCTGAAGATCACCGACGGCTACCATAACCTATCCCACCACGGAAAATCGGAAGGCAAGATTACGCAGCTGAAGGCGATCGACGAGTGGCATATGAAATTACTCGGCGAACTTTTTGATGAATTGAAAGCCGTCCGCGAGGAGGACGGAACGGTCTTTGACCGAACGATGGTGCTGTACGGTTCCAATCTGGGTAATGCCAACACTCATTTGAATACCAACATGCCGACGCTGCTCGCGGGTGGAGGATTCAAACATGGGCAGCACATCGGTTTCGACAGTCGTTCGAACTATCCGTTGCCCAACCTGTTCGTTTCCATGCTGCAGCGCCTGGGAATTGAATCGGATCGCTTCGCGTCGTCGACCGGCACAATGCGCGGTCTGGAACTGACAACGTGATCCTGGCGCGACGGTGCCGATTTTCCGCAAAACCAATAACGTTGTCGTCAGTG
>JBDSPT010000267.1:0-8883 GCA_039930205.1 Opitutus sp.
GTATCAAACTCCTCGATATAGTCGGGCAGGTCCTCGACCGCCACGGCGGTGTCCTCGACAATCTCGCGCGGCTGGGCATCGCCGGCCACGTTGTTCATCAAACCCTGTCCCGCCCGCCGCAGATCCCAGACCTTCGTGCAGTCGTTGCCCCAGAGCACGGGAAAAGCGTACCCGAGACCGGCAGCCCGCAACTGCTGCTCCAGGATCTGCATCTCCGTCGCCGTTTCGATCGGGTTTTCGTGACGCAGTTCAATGACCAGGACGGCACCGGGATCGCCTTGAACGAAGAAGCGGTTCCTGGCGTGTTCGAGATTCAGCTTGGTGCATTCGAGGATATGGCGGTCGATCAACTCACAGCCGTAGGGTCGGTGCCGCATCGCAATGAGCGTGGCTTTCAGCGACTCGTGCACGCTCGCGAAGTGCGCGCACATCAGGGCTCCGGGTGGCGGCAGCGGTTCGCAATTCAGTTCGAACTCCGTCCCGAGAAACAGCGTGCCTTCCGAACCGGCAATCAGCTGACACAGGTTAAACGGTCGCGCGGAATCGGGATCGAACACGGCACACTCCATCAGCCGATCCAGCGCGTAACCCGTGTTCCGGCGCGTGACGGTGGGCTTGGGGTAGTGTTCGAGGATCTGCTCCCGGTTCGCCGGATTGCCGAGCAGTTCACGCACCTTGCGATAGATGCGGGTCTCCAGTTTGTCAGGACCGGCACACTTCAGATGAAATTCCTCCGGAGTCAGTGGGCCAAACACCACTTCGCTGCCGTCGCTAAGAAAGCCCCGTGCGGCAACCAAATGTTCGCGAGTCGTGCCGTAGATGATCGAATTTGCGCCGCACGAGTTGTTGCCGACCATGCCGCCGATCATGGCACGGTTGGCGGTCGACGTCTCCGGCGTAAAGAAAAGTCCGTGCGGCTGCAGGAACAGGTTGAGTTCGTTGCGCACGACGCCGGGCTGCACGCGCACGCGCCGCGTGGCTGCGTCCACTCCGAGGATACGATTCAGGTGGCGGCCGATGTCGACGACCATGCCGTGGCCCACGACCTGGCCGGCGAGAGAGGTGCCGGCGGCGCGCGGGATCAGACCCATTTTATGCTGGTGAGCGAACGTCACCAGCTCGCGTAGATCGTCGTTGGTCTTGGGCAGCGCGACGCCGAGCGGCAGTTCCTGATATTCGGAAGCGTCGGTGGCGTAGAGTTGACGCATCGTCGCGTCGAGGTGCAGCTCGCCCGTGAGGCGGGCGGTTAGTTGCTGCAGAGACTCAGGGGACAGAGACGTCAACGACATGGATCGGGCGGAGGGGTGTGGTTCCGATCGGATCGTTCTCGCACGTTGATCAAAATGCGAACCCTCTCGTAAATCAGCGTGCGGGCTTACGGCGCAGATTCAGTCAGCTTCACCACCTGCCACTCGTTCCAGCGATGATAGTCGGCCGCCTTGAGGGGAGCGGTGGATGACAACACGGGCTCGGCCAGCTCACCCCAATCGTAGCGGCCCACGGCCGCGCGAAGCGTGGCGTTTGACGTGCTGAGTTCCACGCCGAGGCAGGCAAGTGGGATCACGACGTGCGTCGACCAGAAGCCCGGGCCGACATACGTTGACGATCGAACCCAGTGTGGGCTGTCCACCATGAACCTGGTCAGGCTTTCCTCGTCGCGTCGAACGCGGTCGATTGCGCCAGCCGGCCACAGGAGCTGCAGACGCTGGTTTTCAGGCGTCACGTGCAACTCGACGTACTGGTCGACATGAGACGCGTGGACAAATATCTCGCATACGTCGCCGAGTTCCCAAGTGCGCTCGTTAAGGGTGGCGGCGCGGTTTTTGAAGGACGAACCGAGAAACACCGCGTCGAAGTGCAATGCTGACGGGCTCCATTCCACCCGCGCCCATCCACCGTGGATGCGTTGGTCCGTTGTTGCGTCTCGCCAGGCTTGACCAAGCGCCTGCCAGCGCTCGTCGACCGCTAGAGGCGAGAGCCGCTTCACGTCCTGCTGGAGGTCCATCGCCGGCGTGGCGAGCCATGGGGCACTGACAACGTGAAATGGCGGCATGGTCAGGTTTCCCATTGGGCGATTCGCTGATGCCATGCGGGGTCGAATGGCATGGCGAGCGCGGTCAAGGCGTTGGCCAGATGTGCTTCGGTCCGCGCACCGACGAGGACGGTGGTGACCCACGGCTGCTGCAGCGTCCACGCCATCGCGAGCTGCAGGGGAGGAACGACGACGTCGGCTGCCAGTGCGTGCAGCTGAGCAACGCGTCGAAAATTGCGCTCGTTGAAATAGAGGTCGGCGTGCGCCGGAATCACGTCGAAGCGCGTGCCTTTCGGCACGGTGCTCCGGTCGGGCGTGTATTTGCCCGAGAGAAAGCCGGCGGCGAGCGGGCTATACGCCATCAAGCCGATTTGGTCGCGCTGAATGATCGGGAACGCGGCGTGCCCGGACTGCAGGAGATTGTACGGTAACTGCACCACCTCGAACCGGCGTCGATTCAGCTGTGCGCTCGTGTCGAGGGCGGCCTGGAGTTGAGGACCTGAAAAGTTGCTGCAGCCACCGGTTCGCGCGAGACCGGCGCTGATGACGTCGTCGAGTGCGGTAGCGGCATCCTCCGGCGGGGTGCCCGCATCGTAACTGTGATATAAATACGCGTCGACGCGGTCGGTCTGCAGGCGGGTCAGACTGGCCTGGAGCGCGGACCGGACATGTTCGGGCGTGAAGTGGCGCGTGACCTTGGTGACGAGCGTGACCCGGTCGCGCGTTCCTCGAGCCTTGAACCAGCGGCCGATGATCTTCTCGGATGAATGCATCTCGTCCGAAACCTCGCGGGTGTCGTCGATCCCGAGGCGGTCTTTCCGATAGGCCCTGGCCTGACCGCCGCCGTACGCTTCCGCGGTGTCGAACAGCGTGATGCCGTTCGCCACCGCGAAATCCATCAGGGCGAAGGAGTCTGACTCGGAAATCTCGCGCCCGAACGTCGTGCACCCCAAGCCGAGGCGACTGACGGTGATGCCGCTACGGCCCAGGGTGCGCGGCGACGCGGAGCTTGGTGGTGGCATCTTGTAATTGCGACTGACCGCGCGCGAGCGCGCTGCCTACATTGGCTACCAGATTGTCCAGCCGCCATCGACGACGAGGCTGTGCCCGGTGACGAACGAGGCGCTGTCCGTGAGGAGAAAAAGGGTGGGTCCGATAATTTCAGGATTCTGTCCGACCCGATGCAGCGCGGTTTTCTGCGACAGGTCCGCGATGAAGCCCGGGTGAGCCTTCTGCACCGCGGGATTGGGAAAGGGACCGGGAGTCACGCAGTTGAACCGCACGCCTGAGGGGCCGTAATGGACGGCCAGATACCGGGAGAGTTGCAGGATCGCCGCCTTGCTCGCGCCGTAGTCGATCGGGTTGGGGGCCATCGGATCGCGGTAAATACGAGGATCGGGCGACACCACGCCATACATGCTGGAGAACAGCACGATGCTGCCGGAACCCCGCGCTTTCATCTTCTCCGCGATCGCCCGGCAGAGCACGAAGGTGGGAGTCAGACCCAAATCGAAGGTGCGTTGAAACTCCTCCGGCAAGAGCTGCTCAAGCCGTTTCCCCGCCGATGACGCGGTCACGAGGTGGACGACGCCATCGGGTACGCCGTGGGTCGCGATCAGGGCTGCGAGCGCGTTCGGCAGGCCGGCGGCGTCGTTGAGGTCGAGCGCCAGGGGAACCGTTCGCGTAAGTTGTTTCTCCTCCACCAAAACATTGGCCCGCCCGGGTAAATCGAAGCAAAGGACCTTGCGACACTGCGAATCCAGCTCGGTCGTGATCGCGGAGCCGAGGTAACCGGCGCCGCCGGTGACCCAAATCGTTTTCTCCTCCAGTGAGTGCCAGGGTTTCATTTTGCAGTGTGCCCGCCGTCGACGGGAATGTTCGCGCCCGTGATGTAACTGGACGCATCGCTGAGCAGGAAAATGACGGCGCCAGCAACTTCGCGAGCCTCGGCCATGCGACCCAGCATCGTGAGGCGGTTGTAACGCTCGATGAATTCCGGCGCCTGGGGTGCGTCCGGATTATAGATACCCCCCGGAGAAACGACATTCACGCGCACCCCGTGAGGACCGTAGTGCGAGCCGAGGTAACGGGTGAGATTCAGCATGCCGCCTTTGTGAAAGAAATAATCAGGCGAAACGGTCATGTTGGTGCCCGCGTAGAGCGAGAGGTTGCTGCCGACCATCCCGTAGATCGAAGAGATGTTCACAATGCTGCCGGAGCGTTGCCTGGCCATCGCATCGCCGAACGTTCTCACGGTGGAGAAGAACCCCGTGGCGTTCGTTTCCATCGACTGCCGCCAGATCGCCAGGTCATCGGTCATCGCCCGCATCGGCCGGCTGACCGCATTGAAGACGATCCCGTCCACGCGTCCGTGTTTTTCCACTACGCGATCCCGCAAGGAGGAAAGCGATGTTTCGGAGCCGATATCCGTCTCCTCGATCAAAACCGTGCGTCCCGCCTTTCGCTCTTTATCGGCGAGGGACTCGAGCGACGCTCGATTGCGCGAAGCCACGACGAGCGTGCAGCCCGTGGCGGCGAGTTCGGCGACGAGGGCGCGACCGAGCAGGCCGGTGCCACCGAATTGGATGACCACTTTGCCGTGGAGTGAAAAGGAGGTGGAATCTGCCATAAAATGAGAAGGAGACGCGAGTGGAGTGGAGGGAAGGTTGAGGGACGGCCCCAAGTCCGCCGCGACGGAGAGGGTCGAGCATCTCACCCACGGTGCGAACGGTTTCAGGCTCGGGTTCGAACCGTCGATGAGCGCCTTCTTTGATGACGAGCATGGCGGAACGAGAGAAGGGGCAGGTGACTCTTTGCGGTCTAGATGCAGCGACCGCCGTCGACTTCCAGGCACACACCCGTGACGAACTCGGACGCCGGGTCGGCGAGGAACACCGCTGCGTTGGCCACGTCGGAGGAGCGCCCGAGCCGTCCCAGCGGAATGGATGCAGTGAAGCGCGCGCGATTCTCCGGCGTATCGGCCCCGCCCATGAAGGTGGTCAGCAACGGCGTGTCCGCAATCGCGGGATTGATCGCGTTGGCGCGGATGTTATCGGGCGCGAGTTCGACGGCCATCGACTTCGTGATGAGCACGACGGCGCCCTTGGACCCGTTGTACCAGGCGAGGCCGGGACGTGGACGAACCGCCGCGGTGGAACCGATGTTGATGAAGCAACCGCTGCGTTGTTGCCGGAAGACGGGCACGCAATGCCGTGCAGAGAGATAAACGCTCTTCACGTTCACCTGGAAGATGCGGTCAAACATCTCCTCGGGAACGTCGAGCATCGGCTGGTTCGCATGACTGATGCCGGCGTTGTTCACCATCACATCGAGCCGGCCAAATTGTTTTACCACCGTCCTGACCAGGTGGCCCATCGACTCGTTCCTGGTCACATCAACGTGGCAGAAGACGGCATCATGGCCGGCGGCACGAAGTTCGGCGGCGAGCGCTTCACCTTTCCCGGTGTTGAGATCCGCGATGGCCACTTTCGCTCCGTGGCGGGCGAACGAGCGGCAGATGCTTTCGCCGAATCCTGACGCTCCGCCGGTGATAATTGTGACGAGATCGCGCAAACGCATGGGAGGAAGAGTTGAAAAGTTAAGCAGCTCGCACGGCTCAAACGTACGGCGACCGGGCGGGGGGTTTTGTGCCGCTGGGCAGAGCAGCGATCTGGCCCTGCACGAGTTCCAGCCGTTGCTTGACGTAGCTGCCGATGCCGACGACGTCCGCACCGATGCCGATAACGCGATAACCTTCGTCGACCAGTTGCGGCAACGGCGCAATCAGCCCGGCCGTCATGGCGAACTTGCCATGTTTTTTGCAGGCGGCGGCGACGCGTTTGCGCGCGGCGACGACTTCCGGTGCATCGAGCTCACCCGCCTTGCCGATGCGATGGCTGAAGTCGCCAGGGCCGAAAAGAATTCCGTTGTAACCGGGCACCGCCGCGATCGCGTCGACATTCTCCAGCGCCTCCGGAGATTCGATCTGCAGGATGACCACGCGCTCCGTGTTGGAATGCTGGATATAATCGCCGAGCGGGATCAGGCAGAACTGGCCGTCGGTGTTACCGCCATCGAGGGCCCGTTTGCCGACCGGATGGAAGCGCACCCATTCCACGATCTGACGGGCTTCTTCCTCGGTTGCGACGTGAGGGACGATGATGCCGGTCGCGTCCGCTTCGAACGGACGGATGTAGTCACTGTAGCTGCCCCGGCCGACCCGGACGAGCGTATCGATATTGTGAACGCGCGCGGCGCGGATCTGATTCTCGAGCGCCAGCCAGTCGTTCGGCACGTGCTCGGTGCAGAGCCATACGGCATCGACCCCGGAGAGTCCCGCGATCTCGATGACGCGCGGGTCAGAAAGGTTGATTTTGAGGACGGTGGGCAACTGCCCGTCCTGTAGAAGTTTCATCACGCGGCTGGAGCGAAGTTTCATAGAGGTGGAGTGATAACGCGGCGGCGCGCTAAATTTCTGAAAGGAATACTTCCCGCGCGTCTTGTGTCCGGCTGCGGATGCCGGCGATCACGAGCTGCATCAACTCGACGGTCTCGGAAAACGGGAACGGATGCTTTCCGGTTCGGAGATACTCGATGAACGCGGCAAGTTGGGCCTTGAAGGCGAAGAAGGAGTCGCCGGAAGCCAGCTGGACTTTGCCGGCGGTGCCACACAGCTGAAGACAACCGAAGCTGCCGGACATGTCGGATGACGCGACGACGATGACGTCCGCGCCACACGTGTGCTTCAGGTGAACGATATTGCGCTCGAAGGATCCGGTGTTGCGGGCGGAGATGAACCCAGGACCAAGAATCGGATACACCGCTTCGAGCGCGTGAATGCCGTAGGCTTCCCAGCTTTTGGGCGTCGTAATGCTGACGAAGCGAAGCTCACCGAGCTCACGCGTCGAGTGGCGGTACGGCATGAACTCCTTCGTGTAACGCATGCTGCTTGACGACATCAGCGGTCGGCCCTGGTCGACCCAGCCGCGAAAGATTTCCAGGTCGGGTGCATTGTCGGTCAGCGGTTTGTCGATGAACAGCGGCACGCCTGCTTCGATGAAGGGCCGGGCGCGGGCAACGTGTTCACTTCCGATGTCCGTCGCGATGATCACGGCGTCCACTTCGCCGATGACGTCGGTTGGATGGTCGACGATCTGCGGGATCAACGAGCACTTCGCCACGTGCTCGGCCGTGAAGCCACCCCCACCGACGCAGCAAATGTGGGTCACCGTTGCGCCAGGGATCGGAATCGTCGACGCTGGCTCTTTGTTCAAGTACTGAGGAATTCCGGGGAAAGGACATTCCGCCGTCATCGCTGCGCGATTGTACCCGTTAAACATGGCACTCCATGAGTACGGGTGGCCGTTGCCCGGGGTGCAGCCGATCATCGCGAGCCGGATATTGCCAGGGTCTTTGACGAGACTCATGATCAGTGAACAGCGTTGGGAGCGATTGGCAGGAGCGAAGCGGACACGAAAGGAATTATTCGACGTTGATGGTCAGCTTCCCCGTGCGGTACTCCGTTTCCCAAACCTTGATGACCTCGTCGGTGTACTGCTGCAGCGACCGCTTTTCCCCGACGTGCTTTAGCAGCTCGGGCAGCCAGCGCTTGCCGAAACGGACGTGCTGTGTTTCGTCGGCGATGTCGTAGCGGACGAACTGCTCGCTGAGAACGTCACCGGATTTCTGATGCGCTTCGACGCGACGATGACGGTACGGGAAGGCATGAACCTCATTCCCCATCGTCAGCATGCAGTACTGCATGACCGGCGGGAATTGGCTGCGCCATTTGAAGATGTGCAGATACTGCGGTGAGGTGAACGGGTCCATGCCATGCCCCCGCATCCACTCGTAACCCATCAAGCAGTGACGGACCTCGTCGTAAAGATGCCGGGCCGTGTCGAATTGGAATTCCCACGGCATGTCCTTCACGGAGAACATGACCAGCGCGACCGTTTCGGCCGCCAGCATCTCCGTCGAATACCGCTCAAACTCCTCCGCCGTATGCTCCTTGTAGTCGTCTTCGCCCGGCATGGCTTCGAGATCCGCGGCGCGATTGGTGAAGCGCGCATCCCGTTCCGCCTCCTTCGGCGATTTGAATTCCGTCCGCGCCGCCGGCACTTTTGGCACGGCGCTGGCGCGTGGTTCCTGACCGCCGATGCCGCCGCAGTTCGCCAGGAGGGTGCGGATGTATTTCTCGAACGCGCGGGCAGCAGGAGTGATTTTTCCAGATCGTTCGGCTTGAGCCAGCAGCGGTTCGACCCGCTCGATCTGCGCGCGGACATCGAGTAGTGCGTGTTTGATCACGTGAACGCTGGGCTGGTCGCTGTTCGGAAACGTGGCGATTTCATGCGCTTCGAGTGCGCGAATCAGGCTCGGCGTGATCACGCGGAAGAGTGCAAGGGCGAGGGCGAATTCGTCCGGCGCGTGCAGCAGTTCGCTCATCAGCGAAACCAGCGCAGCATCGGCCGGCTTCTGAAACGCGGGTGACTGGATCTCGCGGAGTCGGAGATAAAGCGCGTTCACATGCTGGGCGTTTTCCCAGATGGTGCGGCCGATCTCGCACTTCAGCTCGAAGGTGGCGGCGCGCGGCAGCCAGCCGGCCAGGATCCGCATCGTCTCCTGTTCAACAAAGCGGTAGCGGTTCAAAAGCCGGCGATTGGCATCAATGTCGATCGCTGCGACCGGTTTCGCCTTGACCGCGGGGGTTGATCGGCGTCCTGAGCGCTTTGATACAGAGGAACGAGGGGGTCGGGTGGTCAAGGAAGGTCGGGCTTTCATGGCGTACGGAAAGTAATTGAGGGGAGAGGAGAGGGACAGTCGGCTAATCGCGAACGTCCGCGCAATTGATC
>JBDSPT010000268.1:0-3726 GCA_039930205.1 Opitutus sp.
AGCTTACTTTTCGTAAACGGAATCTGGCGACCCAGGAGGTCGCCGATGTGGCTCTGTTCCTTCTCAGCGAGCGCAGCAGTGGAGTGAACGGCACGACGCTGGTGGTCGACGCGGGGTTGGGCAGCAACTTCTTCGACAAGGAAATCATCCGTCTCGCGATGCGGATCGAACGCTGAACCAATGCGCTTCGAAAACGTCTGCATTGAAGCCTTGGCGAGCGCCATGCCGGAGGAGATCTGGTCTTCAGCGGGAATCGAGGAACGACTGGCTCCGCTTTATGATCGTCTGAAATTACCAGCGGGCCGGCTCGAGCTGATGAGTGGCATTCGGGAACGTCGCATGTGGCCAGCGGGAACGCGCCCGTCTGACGCCAGCGCGGAGGCGGGTCGCAAAGTCCTCGCCGCTTCGTCGGTCAAAGCAGAAGAAATTGAACTGTTCATTCATGCGGCGGTGAGCCGTGACATGCTCGAGCCAGCGACGGCTTCGTTCGCGCATCGCAAGATCGGGCTGCCAGCGACGACGCAGATTTTTGATATCTCGAACGCGTGTCTCGGATTTTTGAATGCGCTGACGGTTGCCGGCGGCTTGATTGAAAGCGGGCAGATCCAGCGCGCGATGATTGTTGCAGGAGAGAATGGCCGGCCGCTGGTTGAGCAAACGCTGAGAACGTTGGTCGAGCGTCCTTTTACGCGAAACGACATCAAACCTTACTTTGCGAACCTCACGATCGGCTCCGGCGCGGTCGGCGCGATTGTTTGCCACCGGTCCCAGGTCAAGGGCCGAGCGCATCGATTACTCGGTGGCGTTGGTCGTGCGGCCACCCAGCACAGCGAACTGTGCCAGGGCGATTCCCATGGTACTGAGTCGCTGGCGATGCAGACCGATTCTGAGCAACTGCTCGTCGCGGGTGTCGCGCTGGCTCAGGAGACGTGGCAGGATTTTACGCGTGAGCAGGGGAGCGAGTTTGCGCGCTTCATCTGTCATCAAGTCGGCAGCGCTCATCGGCGGAAGCTGTACGAGACGCTGGGCCTCGATCTCGCAAAAGATTTTTCCACGTTCGAAATGTTCGGAAACACCGGATCGGTCGCGCTGCCTTCGACGCTCGCTGCGGCGGTTGCAGCGGGCGCAGTGCACGAAGGCGACCGGGTGGGACTGCTCGGAATCGGCAGTGGCCTCAATTGCCTGATGCTGGCGCTCGAGTGGTAGGGACGGCGAACCACCGAATGAGCGAGACGCACCGAAGTCGCCAGGGCTGGCTGGACGTGGCTGACAGCGTTTCTGACCGCGCGCGAGCGCGCTGGCTACCATGAGTGCGGTTGCGGCGGTCCCAGCCTGGCTGCAGAAGCTTTATCCTTTCACGCCAAAGACGGTGAAGACGCCCTCCGGCGCGCAGATGAGTTTCCTCGACGAGGGACCGCGCTCCGAAGAGGCAGTACTCATGTTGCACGGCAATCCGACGTGGTCGTTCTATTATCGAGAGCTGGTCCAGGAACTCGCTGGCGGACTGCGCTGTATCGTTCCCGATCACATCGGGATGGGGCTCTCAGAAAAGCCCGAACACTACCAGTATACCCTGGCAAACCGGATCGCGGACGTGGAAGCGCTCGTGAGTCACCTTGGACTAAAACGCGTTCACTTGGTGGTGCACGACTGGGGCGGCGCGATCGGATTTGGGTTTGCCGCTCGTCACCCCAAGCTCATGGGGCGGATCGTGATTTTGAATACAGCGGCGTTTGAGTCGCCGCACATCCCGACCAGCATTCTGCTCTGCAAAGCGCCGGTCCTTGGTCCCGCCATTGTCCGCGGCCTTAATGGCTTCGCCCGGCCGGCAACGTGGATGGCGATGCACCGGCGCCGGCTCACGGTCGAAGAGAAAAACGCGCTGATATTTCCGTACGATTCCTGGAGGAACCGCGTGGCGGTGAGCGCATTCGTCCAGGATATCCCGTTGGACGTGATGCACCCGAGTTGGGCGACGCTGAAAGCGGTCGAAGCCGGGCTGGACCTGTTTCGAAACTCTCCTGTTTTGATCGTGTGGGGAGGTCGCGACTTTTGCTTCAACGACCACTTTCTGGTGCGCTGGCGCGAGTTGCTCCCTTACGCCGAGGTTCATCGGATCGCGGACGCAGGTCATTACGTGCTGCTCGATGCTCGGGAAGAGGTCGTCCCGCGAGTGGGCGCTCACCTACAGCGAGGTTGAGTCGGTCGGTCATTCCAAGTCTGCAGACCAACGCCGGACGTGGGGTCCGCAACGGTAAGGCGGCATTCACTGGCTTCGTCACTTCTTTTTGAATGACAGACCGGGGATGATTACGGGCAGAAGCCGAGCTAAAAATCCGACGGCGGTTTTCAGTCTGAATCCGGGTTGATCCAAGAAATCCGCGGTGCTGTGCAAGTTAAAGGTTCACCCCTTCTGCGGCTGTACCTTCTTCGAGCCTTCCCGTCCGTAGAGGCTCGCAAGCTCGCGCAGATACACCGACGCGCCGTCATGGATCGCCCGGAGCTGTTCGGGACGATACCGCCAGGTCCAATTGCCCTGAGAAGTTCCGGGCGTGTTGAATCGGCCGGCGGAACCAAGCGTCAGCAGATCCTGCAACGGGACGACCGCGAGACGGCAGACCGAGGAATACGCGCTCCGGATAAAATCCCACCCGATTTCCCGACCGCTGACGCGAAAATAACGGCGCACATGATCGCGTGTGCCCTCGCCGACCGTGGCGTACCAGCCGAGCGTCGTGTCGTTGTCATGCGTCCCTGGATATACGACACAGTTCTCCCGCTGGTTGTGGGGCAGGTAAAGATTGTCGGCGCCGCCCCCGAATGCGAATTGGAGAATCGCCATGCCGGGCAGTCCCGTGGCTTCACGCAGCTCCACGACCGACGGCATCAGCTCGCCCAAATCCTCGGCGATCAGTTTCGCGTCAGGCAACGCGGCTTTGATCGCACGGAAAATCGCCAGGCCAGGGCCCTGGGCCCAATGCCCTTTTCGCGCGTTGACCGCGTCGGCCGGAATGGACCAGTAGGTGTCGAAGGCGCGGAAGTGATCGATGCGAACAATATCGCAGAGTGCGAAGTTGGCCCGAAGGCGTTCGATCCACCACGCGTATCCGTTCGCCGCATGCGCAGGCCAGTGGTACAAAGGATTGCCCCAAAGTTGCCCGTCCGCGGAGAAATAGTCAGGTGGAACACCGGCAACGGATGTCGGTCGCAGCGTCTTTGGATCGAGCTGAAACAGCTCGGGATGCGCCCAAACGTCGGCACTATCGATTGCGGCGAAGATCGGCGCGTCGCCGATGATCGAGATGTTGAGTTGAGCGGCGCGTGCGCGTACCTTGGCCCATTGGCCGAAGAAGAGGTATTGGACGAACTCGTAGGCTTCCGCGCGGGGAGCCTGCGCCGCAAGCAGGGCCGAAGAGCGGGCTGCAGCGAGCGAGCGAACGTCGGCGGGCCATTCCCACCACGGTTTCCCGCCGAAGTGATCTTTGAACGCCGAAAATAGACTGTAGCCGCCAAGCCACGACGCGTGCTCGCGACGGAATGCGGCAAAATCACCGTAGGGCAGGGGGCGATTCGGATTCAGTTTCCAGGTCGCGTGCGCCGCGAAAACCAGCGGAAGTTTGAGGCGATAAAGTTCGCCGAAATCGACGCGGTCGGCATTGAGCGCGCGCAGCGGCTGAACCTGTTCCGGCGTGAGCAATCCGGCTTGGACCAGCGCCGCAGGATCGA
>JBDSPT010000269.1:0-7682 GCA_039930205.1 Opitutus sp.
ACGAAGGCTGGAAAATCGCCAAGGCGCTGAACGCTCAGGGCGTCGCCGCTTTCGTACTGAAATACCGGCTCATCCCGACGCCGCCGACGCTCGAGGGCCTGAAGGAATCGATGAACCGCACCATGGCGGCCGTGACTCCGCCCGCAGGTGGCGCGCCTGCAGCCACACCGCCGCCGCGGATGGAACCCGACCTGTCCAACCAACTCGCTGACGCCGAGGCCGCCTATGCCCTGATCCTCAAGAACGCCGACCAATGGCACGTCGATACCAAGCGGATCGGCATGATGGGCTTCTCCGCCGGCGCCGGACTCACGATGCATTGCACGCTCCATTCAAAGTCGATGAAGTTCGCCTTCATCGCGCCGATCTACGGCGGCATGGGCCCGGTCGAAGTGCCGAAGGACGCCCCGCCGCTTTTCACGGCCATCGCTGCCGATGACTTCCTGTTCCGCGGCCAGTTCGGCCTGATCAAGTCGTGGTTTGAGGCGGGCCGGCCCGTTGAATTCCACTTGTATCAGAACGGCGGGCACGGTTTCGGCATGGGCTACCCGAACCATCCCACCTACTGGTGGTTTGAAGTGTTCTCGCACTGGCTCGACGTGAACGGCTTTCTCAAAGCCAGGGCCGCCGAATAAAAACCGTTTCCGAATTCCGCCCATGGATCAATGTCACGCGCATCGACTTTCAAACACGCGACTGATGAAAAAACTGAGTTTCCTGCTTTCCTCCCTGATCCTGGCGGGTTTGACCGTTGGGCACGTTTCCGCGGCGCAGCCCGCGCTGATCAAAGTCGACCTTGATCGCACCATTGGTGCCATCGACCCCAACATCTACGGGAGCTTTCTCGAACCCGTCAGTCGAGGCGCTGGCCGGGGCGTAGTCTATGGTCCATTATACGATCCGGCTTCAACGCTCTCCGACCAAAACGGTTTTCGGAAAGCCTACGTCCAACAGATCAAGGACCTGAAGGTCTCAGCCGTCCGTTGGCCCGGCGGCAATTTTGTCTCCGGCTACAGCTGGCAGGACGGCATCGGGCCAAAAGATCAACGTCCCGTCACGTTGGACCTTTCGCGCCACCGGAATGAATCGAACCAGATGGGCACCGATGACTATGCGGCCTTCTGCAGCCTCGTCGGGGCGGAAAACTTCATCTGCATCAACGCCGGCACCGGCACGATCGAGGACGCCGCACGCTGGGTGGAGTACTGCAATGCCCCGGCCGGAACCCGTTACGCCGATCTCCGCGTGAAGTACGGCCATCCGGATCCCTACAAAGTTAAATACTGGGCCTTGGGCAACGAGCCCGACGGTCCCTGGCAGCTCGGTCACAAGAACAAGGAGGATTACACGAAGTTCGCGATTGAGGCCGCCAAGATGATGCGAGGAGCCGACGAAAAAATCCTGCTCGTCGCGGCCGGCTCATCCAATTTTCCCCTGGTCACCAAACGGTATGACCCCAAGGACGGATGGACCGAATGGAACGACTATGTGCTCGACCAGATGGCTGGCTACATCGACTACATTTCCCTCCATCGTTATGCTGCCCAAGCCTTGCGTGGACTCGATAAACCCGGCTTTGCCGACGAGATGTCGCTGGGCATGGAGATCAATCGCATCATCAGTATCGTCCAGGGCCAAATCGAAAAGGTGACGGCTAAGTCCGGGACGGACCGACCGATCTACATCTCGTTCGACGAATACAGCGCGCGGGCCAACAACCTCGCCGGCCCGCTGTTGCTGGCCCAGCACCTGAATGCCTTTATCCGTCATGCTGACATCGTCAAGATGGCGAACCTCACGTTTCTGAGCAGTCTCGCCGGCATCACCCCGGAGGGCGACTTCAAGACGTCTCTTTATTACCCGTTCTATCTCTACTCGAACAAGTGCCGCGGCACGGCGCTCGATGTCTACACGCGTTGCGAAAGCTACAGCACCAAGGTCTTCAAAGACATCCCCTACCTGGACGTCACCGCGGTGTTGAACGCAGCCGATGGCACAGTGGTGGTGAACGTGGTGAATCGAAGCGAGACCGAGGCCATTCCGGCTGAGATCGAGCTGCAATCCGGTGCCTACACCGGCGAGGGGCAGGTGCATCTCATCAACGCGGATACGCTCGAGGCGACCAATACGGCGACAGAAGAGAAGGTCCGCATTGCCACGAGCGATTTGGCATTCACCGGCGATCGGATCAGCCACACTTTTCCTGCCCACTCCTTCACCCAACTGGAAATCACCCTGCGAAAATGATCCGGGGTCGCGGCGTAACGTCGGTCACGCGCGGTCAAAACACGAAGAAAGAGCAGCAATAACACTGCGCGCGCCGCGACCCACGAAGTGTCGCGCAGCGTCTTCGACCCGCGTTGGTCGCTGCCTTGTCATTGCGAGGGAGGCTTGGCGACCTCGGCAATCCAGCTCGATCCGATTAACCGCTGATCGTCGCTTATCCGCGCTGATCTCGGAGCCAGGCTTCTGAAGCAACTGGCCTTCTTTCTCAAGGAACGCTGCCAGCATGTCCCAGCTTATGACGCTCTGTTTAGTTCACTTCTTTCGGTAGACGGCAGCGCTCGGTCAGGTGGTGCGAAATACGATCAATCATCACCGCACTCAATGGCCGCACAGGCTTCGATGGGAACGATCGCTTGAACTCATCAGGCCGGAGCACGTTCACATCGCACGCTTTCTCGCCGGGGTCTGAAGGGGTCAAGGCCGAGTTTTGCTGTATCGAGTCGCGGCCAGCCCGGAAGGCCCGACCAAATTCGGAATGGGCGCGCGATCCGACTGGATCGACCTGTAGGGTCAGCAAAGTATTATTATAGCGGACGATTCGGAAGAGACGCGAAGGCGGCGCACAGCAGATACAATATAACAAAACTCGGCCTGACCCGAATGGCGCTTAGTTAAGAGTATGGATCGTCATGTTAGTCGCCGTGATGCGGATACACGCATTTGCCGACGTGGTCCGGTGAGCAGTTGGTAGACTTTGGGTCGTCGCTTAGCGGCACGAGGTTCGACTCGGTTGGGCCGCGCAGGAACGCGGTCGGCGGCCAGTGCAAAGAGTAGGTCAGCGTAACGTGAGGCAGCATCTCTCGCGGCTGGCGCAAACAACGGTACAAAAGCGCGCAGCGTGCTGACGGTGCCATGGAACGAGAGCCGGTTTAGCGGTACATCGTGCTGGCGAGCGGCCTCCAACATCAGCGCCCGAACCAACAAACTAAGCGCTATTCCGGCCTGACCCCACCGGAATTTTAACGGTGAAGCATGGTTTCTCGGTCGTATAAAATTCTCGAGAATTAACTTAGAAAATCAGCGTCCCTAAGCTTTCTGAGCTCAAATTTGAGAGCCTGCTCTGTGACTTCTTGGATCTTCAGCGCTTCACTCAATCGTAGATTCTTATCATCACGAAGCTTCTCGAGTTGGCTGTTCAATGTTTCCTGAATCTCGAAGATCGATTTGGGCTCTGATAGAGCCTCGCTTGCTTTGACAACCGTGTAACCACGAGGACCAAAATAATCCTTCAGGAATTGCAGAGTCATTAACTCGACTCCCTGTTCTATCTGGGTGATCCGCCTCTCCCGGGTGATAGCATCTTGCAGCTCCTTACGTTGCTTGCGGTCCCGCGTAATCATCAAGTTGTCGATATCCCCTTGTATAATTTCGTGCACCTCCTTCAACCGACCACCGGTCAGATGCCGTCTTAATTCAACATGCTCATCCTGAATTTCCGCTTTTAAGTTTCCAATGAGCTTCGTTTTACCTAGACCGCTTACCTGTATCACATCCTCAGGTACGATGCAGAACTTAAGGTCCTCGAAATCCACGCCAAATTTTTGTGTATTTTTGGCTCGGTAAACTCCGAGATATTCTATGACTTCGCTGCGTTGGATAAGACCACCCGGTATGGACTTAACCACTTCTTTAACAAACTCTCTTTCCGTTAAATCCGACTGGAAGAAGGCAATTTGGAATATAGGCTGAATCTGATCGACGCTTATGCGTCTATTTTTCAAGCGCTCGATCTCCTGATTCAAGCCATCAATTCGATGTCGCGACTTCGCCAGATCCTCTCGCTTGTTATCGATGCCCTCAGCGAGGGCATGGCAGATTTCCGCAATGCCTTTCGATATTGGTTCTGCTGTTGTTCTCGCGGCTTCTACCGTCTGGGACACTAGATCCTCAACTGCACCAAGGGTCTTTATCGCGACATTCTCCGAAGCGTCCACAGGCGCTCGCAGTATTTCGGCGGTGTTCTTTGCAGCCACTTTGGCCGCGTTGAACATGAGGTATACACTCCCAAAAGTAACAGCGCCAACGGTAACGACGATGATCGCAGTCAATGTGTACGCATCCATAAGATTTAGAAGAATCGCAGGTTCAAAAGCGCGAAAGCGAGCCGAGTTGAAGTTGGTCGTGGCGTGTAACTGCGATCGTGGGAATTCGTAGGCGGTCAGGCCGAGTTTCGCTAAATTTGAGAGAACCAGACCGTTTTGGAGTGCGGAACCGCAGATCAGATCTCGGGAAACAGAAAAACCCGGCCTGTCCCCGTCGGCCCTTCCGCAGCAGTTTCAAAACCAGAGGGGGACATTCAAGACGTTTTTTCGCCCGCCAAAATCTCAGCCCAACCACAGCGAGCGCGAAAAATACGGCGTAACCGCTAACGTAGATCCAGAGCCAGTGGTGCTTTGACATGAATGGTTCAGCTTTCAGGTCATACAACCATCCTATCGCACAAACGTCCCCGGCGCATCGCCCGGGCGTGCCCGGCCGAGGGTGACAAGTGTGTCGAGGATTTCGGCGAGGTCGGCGGGTTTGGCGCGGGTGAAGCGTTGGGCTAGATCGGCGGCGGCCGCGGGCTTTTCCTCCGCGGCCAGCGCTGTTTCCACGGCGCGGACACGCTCGGCGAGTGGTTTGGGCCAAGCCGCTTTCGCGGCTGCTATTGGCTTTAGGCTTGAGGCTTTACGCTGTGATTTACGGCGGCTCGAACTTTCGGAGTCCGCATCATCGCGGGATAAACCCGCTCCTACCTCTGCAGAAAACTCGGATTGGTTCTCACCCGCGAAGAGCGGCTTTTGGTAATCCGGACGGAGGCAGCGAATGATCCCCTTCGCTTCTTCCGCGGCGCGCGCGGTGTTGAGCGCGACGACGCGTTCGAGAATGTCAGCGTCGGTCAACGGCCATTGCCAGCCATACGCTTCGGCCACTGCGGCATCGAGATCGTCATGGAGTTGCTCGAGCGTGGAAACGAACGCGGCGTCGTGGATCGTTTTGTCTTTTGCCGTCAGCGCCGTGCCCGCGCGGACTTTTTCGAGGACATTGTAGATGTCAGTCAGGCCGAGTTTGTGAGCGGCCTGGGCGCGCTTGCGGTGGGCATCGAGTTCCTCGGCGAGTGCGCGGATTTTTTCCTTCTGCTTTTCGGTGCAGTCGGGGAAGGGGAAGGGATCGATTTGTTATACCGAGGATCATTTCCAACTCCTAGCCGCCCTCCTGCGGCGAGCGAATAGATGACGTGGATACGACTACTCAAAACGCCGAGGTGAAATCCATCGTCCAAACCGAATGCGATCGATGAGTGATCGGGAAGGATAGGCGCGGCTAGAAATTGAAAGAATCTATGTTTGGCGGTCTCGGTAGTCGCGATGTATCGGCCCGCTTCCGCAATCATTGCTCTTAGATCCGGACGCGTGCGGCCGAAGCGAAGCGCTAGCGCGAATCTCTATAAGACTGGACAAGCACCGAATATCGAAGCTGCTCGGGTTCAGGGTACTACGGCCGCCAGTCGAGAATGGGCGCGTGCCGCGAAAGCGACCGAGCGAAGAGCGAGCCAAGAGAAGCTCGAAAAAGATTTGGCCAAAATGGACGGCGTAAGATGAAAAAAAAGCCGAACTCTGAGAGTTCTGTGTCGCAGCAGCCGACACCGGACGCCAGTTGAACAAGCCCTTGGAACAACGGAGGCCGCTGAGCGCTCCGTTATGTGAATTGCAGTTTAGCCGCGAGAAGGCGCGGCGCGCTAGATCAGGTGGTGAGCTGAGCGATTCCAGCCAGACAATCGCGCATCCCATTTTGCGTTCAAACCGCCTGGGGCTGCGGCCGGCCCAAAACGGTGTGCTCATAAGTTATAATTGTCCGAGGGCCGATCGAGGGGTTACTCGGTCACTTTCGTGATTTTGATAAATCGACCATGGATTCCGTGCCTCATGCCGGGTGCCCATCCCCCGAGATCATAAGCCACAAATATCTTGTCATCTTCCGGCGACTCTTCGATCGCCATGTAGTGCGAAGTCAAAACACCAGAAGTCGTGCGCAGCACATTGCTCCACGTCTCGCCATGGTCACGACTGAAGGCGATGTAGTTTCCATTCCATGGATAACGGGGCTCCGTGCCGAAAGCTTTTTGCGTAATGCGCACTCCAAATGCCGCGACAAGCAACCCACTGCGCAACTCAATTAGGTCGGGATCTACATACGCTCCTCTCAACTCATCCGGGTTGTTTTCGTCCAAAGGACCATTGTTCCCAGTCAGTTTACGGAACAGGTCGACCCAGAGCTCCGTTCGATTGATATCGATGCCGGCAAAGATGAGAGGTTGGGCTTTACGCCAAGTCATCCCTTCGTCGTCTGAAAATGTTTGATACAGTTCCCTCCCGGTCCGCATAAGACAAATCAGCCTTCCCTTCTGCGATCCTCTACTCACGCGAACAAGCACGGGTTCGCCGAATCCTTCTGTGCCAACTTCAGGATCAACAGCAACCGTCGATACGAACTGCCAATGTATGCCATCGTCGATCGAACGCGCGAGCATCACCCGGGATTTGATCATCTGAGGTTCATAGGTCGACGGAGTTACATCCTCCTTCATCCATCCATAGAATGTTGTAAGCAAATTCCCGTCCGAATCCGCGACAATCCGCCGATGTAGTCGCTGGGCCTGATGCGGATGACCCCTGTCGTCCTTTGACGGATAGCTCGCATTTTGAAGAGCAAAATGCGCATCCTTGGGTCCACTTACAGTATGCCAGTCGTCGTCCGAATAATAGCATTGCCCTACTCCTTGGTCGGGTTGGTCCCCAGGCACAATATACGTATCAAGCGCTATCAGTTCCCCATCAGATCGCTGAACCAGCCCTCCTTCCAAGCTCAACTCGTTTTCATTCCATCGCAGTGATAACGGAGCCCAAGATTGGGCGTTATCACGTGAGATGACTGAGATCAGGGTCTTTGGAAAATGCATCCGAGGACCCGGTGGAGATGGCTCCAGCAAATGTCCCTGCAATAATATTGCGCCAGACTTGAGATAGAACATGAAGGGCCGTTGTGCGTCAGGGAGCAGTAGTTGCTCGTCCGCAATCTCTATACGCAGTTGCCCATCGGCTTCCACCATCACAGGAATGTCTTGGTCACGTATCGGAGGTCGTAAAGTCGGATCACCGGATTTCGCCGGAAATGACGCGACAGCCGCCACCGGAATAAAAAGGAGGAGGATTTTAAAACGAGAGTACATGCGGGTTACAGATATTGTTTTTGCCATCTAAAATTTGGCGTAATGTGGCTGCCGATATATCCTCACTCCAGATCGAGATAATAGACCCGTTCAGCTCGAACCATACATCGACGCTTTCGGTTTACAGCCCTCTCGGAGCTGGCTCGCTTACTGGCCAGCAACTTGCTCAGGTGCAACGAGGAAGTCG
>JBDSPT010000270.1:0-5040 GCA_039930205.1 Opitutus sp.
ATTCTCGACGCCGTATCCGGCGGAACAATTGAACTGGCGGGTTCGGTTCGCGATTTGGCGCTGGGTCGCACGCTGGTGGTTTCGGGCAGGAAGGCCGGTTCAACGGAAATCTTTAGTCAGGTCGTCACTTTGCTGCAGCCGTCATCGAGCGACGCATACGCTTCGCTGCAATTTGCCCCTGCACTGCCAGCGCTCGACCGCGCCAGCGTGACCGTGAATGCCAACGTCGCGCGTGCGACTCATGGTGAAACGGTCAGCGAGGTGCTCGGAAACGGAGATGCGAGCGTCGCGTTCCTGCGATTTGTCCTGCGCCAGCCCCCGCTCACGTATGTGCGTGCCCCCGGGCCGGGCGGGGCGATCTCCACGTTGGAAGTGCGGATCAACGACGTGAAGTGGCACGAGGTGCCGACGTTCTACGGCCGAGGCCCGCGCGAGCACATCTACGTGGCGCGGATGGGGGACGATGGCGTCACGACGGTGCAGTTCGGCGACGGTGTCACGGGAGCGCGTCCACCGACGGGTGAACAGAATATCCGCGCCACCTATCGGCGCGGGATCGGTCTCGAAGGTTTGGTGAAGCCGGACCAGCTCAGCCTGTTGCTCACCCGGCCACTGGGTGTCAAAGGTGTGACGAACTCATTCCCGGCCGAGGGCGCCGCGGATCGCGAACAGCTCAGTGACGCGCAGCGCAACGCGCCGCTCACGGTGCTGACGCTCGACCGAATCGTCTCGCTGCAGGACTACGAGGATTTCGTGCGTGCGTTTGCCGGCGTGGCAAAAGCCCTGGCTACCTGGACGTGGAACGGCGAAGCGCGCGGGGTGTTCGTGACAGTGGCCGGTCCAGACGGGGCCGAGATCGATCTCACCGGCGACTTTGGCCAAAATCTACTTGAAGCCATTCATCGGGCGGGCGTGCCAGGCGTTCCGATACGCGTGCAATCGTACCGCCGCGCTGATGGACTTTTCACCGTATCCGGCACGGTGAAGGTGGATCCTGATTTCGAGAGCGCGCGGGTGTTGACCGCGGTGCGAGCGGCCTTGGAAACCCAGTTTGCTTTCGGCGCGCGCAATTTCGGCCAGGCGGTAAATTTGAGTGAGGTGATCACGGTGATGCAGTCGGTACCCGGCGTTTTGGCGGTCGACGTCAACGAGCTGCGGTCACTCAAGCCGTTGCCGCCGATGAACCCGGTCATCGGCCGGTTTTCCTCCGCGCTGCTCCGCGCGAATTTCCGGAGATTTACCCTGGCGGAGAAAATCGTCGCCCTTCCCACGCTCGGCCTGCTGAAAAAGATTCAACCCCCAGAACCTCCGGCGCGGTTGGTCGCGGCGGCGCCCCAAGGCGGCGCGAGTGATGGAACGATCTCACCGGCGGAATTGTTGGTCCTGGCACCGCTCTCGTTGGAGCAGATCGGAGTGATGCCATGAGCCCGACCGCCGACCGACTGTACGCGCTGCTGCCGGCGATTTATCGCGTCCGCGATGCGGAGCAAGGCGAGCCGTTGAAGGCGCTCATCGCAGTGCTCGCGGAACAGGTGGCCGTGGTTGAGGAAACCCTCGCTCAGTTGTACGACGATCAATTCATCGAGACGTGCTCGCCTTGGGTCGCGCCTTATCTGGGAGATTTGATTGGATATCGGGCGCTGCACGGCGTGGTGCCCCGGATCAGCAGTCCACGCGCGGAGATCGCGAATACGATCGGCTATCGGCGCCGCAAAGGCACGGCGGCGATGCTGGAGCAGATTGCGCGTGACGTCACGGGCTGGGACGCGTGCGTGGTGGAATTTTTCCAGCGACTCGCGACGACGCAGCACATGAATCACATCCGTCGCGCCAATCGCTCTCCGGACCTGCGGGCGTGGGAGCCGTTGGAGCGGCTGGACACTCCGTTTGACTCGCTCGCGCACACGGCGGATGTGCGGCGCATTGTCCCGGGCCGGGGGAAGCACAACATCCCCAACATCGGCATTTACCTGTGGCGGCTGCTGAGCCTGCCGCGGACGCGCGCGCAGCCGTTTAAGGTCGACGACCGTCATTTTCGTTTCGATTCGCTGGGCATCGATCAGCCGCTGTTCACGCGTCCGGAAACGAAGGAGGAATTTTCCGGCCGGGCCACGCGCCTGAATGTGCCGGAGCCGATCAACCGTCGGGTATTTGAGGAGTATCTCAAAGACTACTACGGAGAAGGGAAGAGTGTGGTCGTGATCGTGGACGGCAGGGTCGTAGAAGTTGACCAAGTGGCCGGTGCGGATCTCTCGGATACGGCGGGGGGAGCGTGGGCTGCTGCCGCGGGACAAAAGATTTTGATTGATCCGGTGCTCGGCCGGATCGCATTTCCGTCCGATGTGGCGGCTCCCGCGGAGGTGCGCGTGACTTATCACTATGGGTTCAGCGCGGAGATGGGCGGTGGGGAGTACGATCGGAGTGACTCGATTCCGGATGAGTTCACCGGGCGGGAAGTTTGGCAGATTGGCGTGAGTGCGGGACGTGCGCCGATCAAGGACGAGCAGGTGACGAACCTGGTGGACGCCGTCATCGCGTGGAATGCCCAGCCCGCCGGCACCGTGGGCGTCATCGCGCTCATGGACAACCTGAGTTACGTGGGTGATGTCGACATCGTGCTGGGCGATGGAAGCCGGTTGCTGATCGTTGCGGCGGACTGGCCGACGGTAACGCAACCGGACGGATCGCGTGCACGAGTGCCGGGACGATTCACGGCGGCGAACTGCCGGCCGCATCTGCGGGGAAATGTCATGGTGTCGGCGAGTGGCATTCAGGGTGGGACCCTCGCGCTGAACGGATTGTTGATCGAAGGGGCGCTGGAGATCGCGGAAGGCGGCTTCCAGCAACTCTCGCTCGAACATTGCACGTTGGTACCCGGACGGGGATTTACCCGGGAGGGCTATCCGCTGGCACCGCGGGATCCGAGTGTGACCGTGCGCGCACGAACGGGCACGGTGCGGATCGAGAAGTGTATAACGGGTGGCGTACGTTTCCCGGTGGAGGTTTCTGCCGCGATCGGGAACTCAATGGTTGACGGCACTTCCCGGTGCGGCGTGGCGTTGTCGGCCATCGACGGATACGGACCGTGCGGGAGCCTGAGCATCGCCAATAGCACCGTGGTGGGGAAAGTTCACACGGAGCTGATGGAGCTGGCGACGAACACGATTTTTTTCTCCCGGCGGGCGGTGAATGACTACTGGCCAGCGCCGGTTCTCTGCACGCGACGCCAGCAGGGCTGCGTGCGGTTTTCCTATGTGCCGTTGGAATCACGGACGCCCCGGCGTTATCGCTGCCAGCCGACCGATGAAGATGATGCCGCGCGCGTGGCGCCGCTCTTCAACGCGTTGCGTTTCGGTGAGCCGGGTTACGCCCAGCTCAACGAGCACACTGCGGCGGAAATCTTTTCTGGTGCGGACGATGAGAGTGAGATGGGCGTCTTTCACGACCTCTTTGAACCGCAACGGATCGCCAACGTGCGCGTGCGGCTCGACGAGTATCTCCGCTTCGGACTTGAAGCCGGAATCTTTTTTGAACCCCGCCTGGCCAGCCGCCCAATCGTACCCAATGCGTACACTTATCAGCCGTGGGTCGACCTGTGTGGCGACGCCGGAGCTGAACCGCTGCCAGGGATTGGCGCCGGCCTGATCTAATTCCGCTTTTCAACCGCAGCGCATCTCTGTCCCCGCATCACCATGAAAGCCGATAACAGCCGAAATACGTTTCGCCCCGACCAACACTATCGCGATGTCGTCAAGCAGCAGGGTCGCGTCGACGTGGATGCCGACTGGAACGAGCAGCAGGCCATCAACGTCCGCCGTACTGAGACGGAAGCGATCGATGTCATCGGTCGCACGGGCGCGCCGTTGCACGCAGCGGGTTTTGGCGTGACCGCGGATGGAGCCACGCTGCGAATCGGGGCGGGGCGTTTCTATGTCGACGGGATCCTGTGCGAGAACGAGGAGGAGAAACTCGATTACCGGGAGCAGCCGTATCGGCTCGATCACGTGGCGGTGATCGACGAATTGACGAAAGGGGGCGCGAGCAGCGGATTGGTTTATCTCGACGTGTGGCTGCGGCACGTGACGGCGCTTAACGATCCGCTCATCCGAGAAATTGCGCTCGGCGGTCCGGATACGGCGACGCGCACTCAGGTCGTCTGGCAGGTGCGGGTTCTGCCCATCGGCAAAGCGGCGCCCGATCGCCAGCGCCTCGTTGTCGCGCAGGCGAAACAAGTGGAGCTGCAGGCGCGATTGACCGCGTTGGTCGCGAGTGGTGCGGATCTCGGACCGACGGTGGCGGAACTCGCGAACGTCAATCGGGACGTTGCGGAATTACTCGTGGCGTTCTCAACCGCGCCGTTGAGCTGCGACAGCAAGGTTGCGGCATGGGACCAACTCACCGCGCCGTCCGCGGCCCGTCTGAACGCGCGCACGTCGCCGACACCACCGGTGACCGATCTCTGCCAGCTGCCGGCGCGGGCGGGTTATCAGCGGACGGAGAATCAACTGTATCGCGTCGAGGTGCACTCCGGTGGTCCGCTGGGAAAGGCGACCTTCAAGTGGTCGCGGGACAATGGGTCGGTGGTAACCGCCATCGAGGATGTCAGCGGACAGGATGTGATCGTGCGCAGCGTCGGGCCGGACGAGGTGCTGGGCTTCGCGGCAGGGCAGTGGATCGAGATCAGCGATGAGACCAGCGATTTCAACGGTGTGCCGGGAACATTGATACAAATTGATCACGTGCCAGTGGGCAGTCGCAACGTGACGATGAAAACGACACCGCCCTCCGTTGACGGGGCGTCGGTTCCGACGTTGCGCCGCTGGGACCAGAGCGGAGTCACGGCGGGGAGTGGCGGAGTGGTGATCACGGGAGAGTGGCAGCCGCTGGAGGATGGGGTGGAAATTCAGTTTTCCGAAGGGCCGTTCCAGACCGGAGATTACTGGCTCGTTCCGGCGCGCACCGCGACGGGTGAGGTGGAGTGGCCGCCGTACGAAATCCCCAATCGAAATCCGCTGGCCCAGCCGCGACGGGGGATCGAAC
>JBDSPT010000271.1:0-3704 GCA_039930205.1 Opitutus sp.
TGGCTTGGTTTCGGTACTCATGCGGTTCTTAGAATTGGAGGCCACCTTCGCGGGCTGCGTCGGCGAATGTTTTAACTTTGCCGTGATAACGGGCGCCGCTGCGGTCAAATACGACCGAGGCGATACCGGCAGCTTTCGCCTTCGCGGCGAAAGCGGTGCCAAGTGCTTTGGCCCCGGCGAGATTGGCGGCGTACTTCTGCTTACGCAGCTCCGGATCAAGCGTGCCGAGAAACACAAGGGTCGAGCCAGCATCGTCGTCGATTGCCTGAGCGTAGATGTGCTTCGTCGTGAAACGAACGGCAAGACGCGGGCGGAGAGCGGTGCCAGTGACTTTCTTGCGAATCCTCCAACGGCGCTTCTGGAGGAGGCTGGCTTTGCGAATGGTATTCATGGGATGATTCCCTGGAAAGTGGTTAATGTGAGGCAGCAGTCGCTTAGGCGACGGTCTTGCCTTCCTTGCGACGAACGCGTTCGCCAACGATGCGGACACCCTTGCCCTTGTAGGGCTCCGGCGGATAGTAGCTGCGGATCTCAGCGGTCACAGCACCGACAAGCTGCTTGTCAGCACCTTCGACTTTGACCTTCGTCTGGTCTGTAACCGTGACCTTGATACCTTCTGGAATGTCCATCAGGATCGGGTGCGAGTAACCAAGAGCGAGATCGAGCACCTTGCCTTTGAGGTTGGCCTTGAAGCCGACGCCCTGAATTTCGAGGTCTTTGCTGTAACCCTCAGACGCCCCTTTGACCATGCCGGCGATAACGGAACGAACGGTGCCATACATCGCGCGGGCGAAGCGGCTATCGTCTTCACTGGGGGACACCGTAATAGTCTTGTCAGCGATGCCGATATTAACGACGGGGGCGAAAGTCTTAGAGACTTTGCCCTTCGGGCCCTCGACGGAAACGGTGTGTCCTTTGACGTCGACCTTAACCTTGTCGGGGATGAGAACGGGTTGTTTGCCAATGCGGCTCATAGGTGTGGCGTGTTACCAGACGTTGCAGATCAGTTCGCCACCGGCCTTGTTACGGCGGCAGTCGGCATCCTTCATCAGACCTTTGGAGGTCGAGACAATGCTGATGCCCAAGCCGTTCAGGACGCGGGGAATCTCAGTGTAGCCAAAATAGAGACGACGGCCGGGTGACGACACACGGGTCACGCCCGTGATAGCCGGTGCACCGTCGACGTACTTCATTGCCACGACCAGTGTCTTGTGGCCGTCGGCATCAACCGAATCACGATAATCCGCGATATATCCCTCGGTCTTCAAGATCGAGGCGATGGATTGGCGGAGCGTGGAATGCGGCGAGGACGTCTCGGCGAGTTTAGCCTTCGATGCATTGCGAAGGCGCGTTAAGAAATCACTGATCGGATCGGTCATGTTGGATGTGTTTTTAGTGGAGCATGCGGGTCATATCCGGTGCGCCAAAGCGCCTGAACCCCCGCAAGCCAGAGAGATTACCAAGAGGACTTGGTAACTCCGGGAATTTTGCCAGCGAGGGCAAGTTCGCGGAAAGTGATACGGGAGACACCGAACTTACCAATGTACGCACGGGGCCGGCCGCTCATGGAGCAGCGATTACGAATGCGGACTTTGGATGAATTCTTGGGCAACTTGCCCAATTTCTTTTGCGCCGCGAAGAATTCGGTATCGACGGTGTTCGGATTGGCGAGAATCGCCTTCAACTCAGCGCGCTGCTTGGCGTGCTTGGCGACGAGCGCAATGCGCTTCTTATTACGGACAATGGCGGAGGTTTTCGGCATGGCGGGGGATTAGGCGGCGTTGGTCTTGAGTTGCGCTTCCGAACGGCGGAAGGGCATGCCGAGGAGACGGAGCAACTCACGGCCCTCTTCATCGGAACTGGCGGTCGTCACGATCGTGATATCAAGACCCATGGTCTTCTTCACGTTCTCCACGGTGATCTCAGGGAAAATCGTAAAATCGGTGATGCCTAGATTGTAGTTACCCTGAACATCGAGCTTCGGAGAAACGCCGCGGAAGTCACGGATGGAGGGAAGCGCCACGGCGAGCAGCCGTTGCAGGAACTCCCACATAGCAGCTCCACGGAGGGTCACCGTGCAACCGACCGTTTGGTTCTCACGCAGCTTGAAACTTGCGATGGCTTTACGGGATTTGGTGAGAACGGGCTTCTGACCAGCGAGCGATCCCATATCACGTGCGATGTCCGCGATCTGGTTCTTATCCGCCTCGGCATCGATGCCGGTGTTCAGATTAATCTTGGTGATAGCTGGAACCTGGTGCTTGTTCTTATAGCCGCGGGTCTTGATCAGCTCGGGCACAACGTGCTCGAGATAGAGTTTCTTAAGAGAGGGAACGTAGCTCATTTGAGTGGCGACCGGATTACCGACCCGGAGGCAATTGAAAGTGGTGATTTAAGTGGAAAAGCGCCCATTAACGCAGGCGGCCCGCCGTGGTGGCAAGCGCGCAGTGCATCAAAGTCAGGCGTCAGAGGTTGCGGGCGCCGCCTTCTTGCGCTTGCTCGCGTCGAAGGCCGACTGAAGCATCAGGTTCGAGATGTGCACGGAGCCTTCCCGCTCTGAAATCGTGCCCTGAGGATGCTCCTGGGACTTCTTCAGGTGCCGCTTCATCATCGCGACGCCTTCAACCCGAGCGCGCTGCTTGGCGGGCAGAATCTCGAGAACCTTGCCTGCCTTTCCCTTGTGGGACCCGGCGATGACAACGACGATATCGTTGCGTTTGACGTGAAATTTCTGAGCCATGTTAAAGAACCTCCGGAGCCAACGAGATGATCTTCATGAAGTTCTTCGCGCGCAATTCGCGAGCGACAGGTCCGAAGATACGGGTACCACGGGGATTATTGGTGGCATCGATGATGACGATAGCATTGCTATCGAAGCGCAGGTAGCTGCCATCGGCGCGGCGAACCGGAGCCTTTGTGCGAACGACGACAGCCTTGTGGACTTCGCCTTTCTTCACAGTGGCTTCGGTTGAGCTTTGCTTGATGTGAACGGTGATGATGTCGCCCACGCCAGCAGTGTCGGTAATCTGGCCTTTACGGCTGATCATCGCGGCACGGCGGGCGCCAGTGTTATCGGCGACTTCGAGAATAGAGCGGAGTTGAATCATAGCGGGTCTCCGAAGAGGATCTAAGGTTCTAATTAAGCCTGCGGAGCAGCAGGCTGGTTGGCTGTGGTGGTCTTCGTTGGGACTTGAGCCGCGACATCCACCTCACTGATCGCGACAGCGTCAGTGGTGACCGCCTTTTGTACGATCGACACCACGCGCCAGCGCTTCAAGCGGCTGAGCGGGCGGGTCTCCATCACTTCAACTTTATCGCCGACCTTCGTCTCGTTCTTCTCGTCGTGGACGTGAAGGACGGTTTGGCGGTTAACGACCTTATGGTAGAGGGGGTGCGGAGTTTTGTAAGCGATTGTGACCTTGACGGACTTATCGCCAGAACGGCTCGTGACGAAGCCGATTTGGGTTTTGCGCTTATTGCGCTGGCCGGGAACGGGTAAGGACATGACAGATGTGAATTAGCGGACGTACGCTCAGGCGGCGACGACTTTGCGTTTAGAGGCGGTGAGGGCGGTCTCGAGACGAGCGATGTCCTTGCGGAGGGAGCGCAACTCGTGGGTTTTCTCCACTTGTCCGGTCTGCTTGCGCAGGCGGAGCTGAAGAAGTTGATCGCGGGTTTCGCGGATCTTGTTGGGGAGTTCGGCT
>JBDSPT010000272.1:0-3607 GCA_039930205.1 Opitutus sp.
GGAGGGATTCGTGAACTTTGAAACGACGAACGAAGTGGCTTGATTCAGGCCCGATTTGCCACGTCAACTGGCAAATCTGTTGTCGCCGATTTTAAGTAGCGATTGAAGCGCGACTTAAATGGCGGGATGGACGGGACTCGAACCCGCGACCTTCTGCGTGACAGGCAGACGCTCTAACCAGCTGAGCTACCACCCCGTGAAATGGGAAAGAGGCGGAACGTAGGTTTGCGGGGAGTCGAGTCAAGCGTGGTTTTCCCTTGTCGCGACGCGGCGTGCAAACTAGCCATGCCCGCGTCACTTGCGGTGGTAGCTCAGCTGGATAGAGCAGCGGTTTTCTAAACCGCCGGTCGGGTGTTCGAGTCACCTCCACCGCGCCAATTTATCAACAATCAGGGCGCAGGCCGCCAAACGGCCTGCTTTTTCGGGTTTTCCCACAAGACGGATTCCGATTCGGGGCTGTTCTCCCCGGTCTGTCGGCGTATTGGTGACGGCAAATGAAATTCGTTTCCCTCCCCATCGCCGTCGCTTCGTTGCTGACGGTTGTTCGCCTCTGCGCCGCCGAGCCGGCACTGCCCAACGAAGCGCAGCTCAAAACACTCACCGCCCGATTCGCGCCCGCTGACATCAGCGCCGATGTCTCGAAACTCCCCGCCAACGAACAGCTCGCGCTCCGCAAAATCGTCGACGCGGCCAAGATCTTTGACGCCGTGTTTCTCCGGCAAGTCGCGCCCATGAACCCGACGTACCTCGCGGCGCTCGTCCGGGATGACTCGCCGCGAGGACGCGCCCGCCTGCACTACTTTAGCATCAACGCCGGGCCGTGGTCGCGTTTGGATAAGGAAGAGCCGTTCATGGCGGGCGTTGGCCATAAACCCGGCGCGGCCGGATTCTATCCGGTCGACGCAACGCGCGACGAAGTGGACAAATGGATGCAGGCGCTTCCGAGTCACGAAAAAGAGGCGGCAGCAGGATTTTTTACGACAATCCGACGCACGCCATCGGGTGCGTTGACCGCAGTGCCTTACAGTCTGGAATATCAAGCCGAGCTGGTACTGGCGTCGAAACTCCTGAGCGAGGCTGCGGCGGCCACAACGCAGCCGACGTTGAAGTCGTTTCTCGAAAAACGCGCCCGGGCGTTTCTCACGAATGATTACTATGACAGTGATCTCGCGTGGATGGATCTCAACGCGTCGATCGAGCCCACAATCGGGCCGTATGAGGTTTATGAGGACGAGTGGTTCAATTTCAAAGCGGCCTTCGAAGCGTTCATCGCGATCAACGACGAAGCGGAATCCGCGAAGCTGGCGAGGTTCAGCTCCGAACTGCAGGCACTCGAAGACAATCTGCCGATCGATCCCAAGTATCGTCGGAAGCTCGGCGGTTACTCGCCAATTCGCGTGGTGAATCTCGTGTTTGCCTCCGGTGATGCGAATCGCGGCGTGCAGACCGCGGCGTTCAATCTGCCGAATGACGAACGCGTCGTCGCGGCGAAAGGCTCGAAACGCGTCATGTTGAAAAACATGCAGGAAACGAAATTCCAAAAAGTGCTTCTGCCGATTGCGCGGCACGCGTTGGTGCCAGCCGAGCAGAAGCTCGTGGCATTCGAACCATTCTTCACGCACATCCTGATGCATGAACTGATGCACGGTCTGGGGCCGCAGACCATTCAAGTCGGAGATCGCGAGACGACCGTCCGTGCGGAGTTGAAGGAGTTGAATGGCACGCTTGAAGAAGCGAAGGCGGATATCTCGGGCCTTTGGGCACTGCAACAGCTGATCGATCGCGGCGTGTTGCCGAAGAAGCAGGAGGAGTCGATATACGTGACATTCCTGGCCTCGACGTTTCGCACATTGCGTTTCGGTCTGACGGAAGCGCACGCGAAAGGCATGGCGCTCCAGATCAACTGGCTGCTCGACGCCGGTGGATTCACGGTGAATCGCGACGGAATTTTCGGCGTCGACTTCACGAAGGTGAAGCAGGGTGTGACCTCACTCACGCGGGAGATCATGACGCTGCAGGCGAAAGGCGATTACGCCGGCGTCAAGGCACTGCTTGATCGCATGGTCGTGATCCGGCCGGCAGTGAAACGCGTCCTCGATGGCCTGAGCGATGTACCGGTGGACATCGAGCCGAGGTTCACGACGAAATTCGCAACGGCGGCAGCGACGCCTTGACCAGTAGGAAGCGCGCTCGCGGGCGGTCAGCGGGATTCTTGTTTGAACCACGGAGGCACAGAGGACACGGAGTCGGATTCGATCAGGTGAACATGGATTAATTCCTCCGTGCTCTCCGTGTCTCCGTGGTTCAACTAACCGGCAAATATTTTCGTCAACGGTGTCTATTTCAGCGGGCGTCGTACGTTGATTTCTACATGAGAAACCATGCTCGAAAGAGACCCAATGACTGATGCCAGGTATCGCTGGGTGATTGTGGCAGCGGGTGGGCTGCTGGGCTGCGTCGCAGTCGGCGCGATGTTCTCACTGCCCGTTTTTCTCCTCCCGATTGCGCGGTCCACCGGCTGGTCTGTCACAGGCGTCTCGACGGCGATGACGATTGGGTTTCTCGCGATGGCGTTAGGGAGCATGGTTTGGGGCACGCTTTCCGATCGCTGGGGACCGCGCATCGTGGCGCTGATTGGGTCCGTGGTGCTGGCTGGAAGTTTGGCGCTGGCAAGCCGGGCAACGTCGCTGCTTCAGTTTCAACTGATCTTCGGAGTATTCGTCGGTGGCGCAACGGCCGCAATTTTTGCGCCGCTGATGGCGTGCGTGACCGGCTGGTTCGACACTCATCGCAGTCTCGCCGTGTCATTGGTGTCCGCCGGCATGGGGATGGCGCCGATGACCATGTCGCCATTTGCGGCGTGGCTGATTTCGATTCACGACTGGAGAACCTCGATGCTCATCATCGCGGTGGTTGCCGCGGTGATTATGATTCCAACGTCGCTGCTCGTGCGGCGGCCGCCGGCAGTTCCAAGCCAAGCGGCGGGCGCAGCGCCCGGAGAAGAGCCGCAAGCCGGCAGGTCGTTGAGTCAGGTCCTCCGGTCGCCTCAATTCGTTACGCTGTTCTTCACGAATTTCTTCTGTTGCGCGACGCATTCGGGTCCCATTTTCCACACCGTGAGTTACGCCCTCAGTTGCGGCATACCGATGATTGCAGCGGTGACGATTTACAGCGTGGAAGGGTTGGCGGGCCTCGGTGGCCGCGTCGTATTTGGATTTCTCGGTGATCGCTTTGGCGCGAAACACATTCTGGTGTCGGGTCTCCTGCTCCAGGCGCTGGGCGCGTTGGGCTACTATTTTGTGCGTGAGCTCAGCGCGTTTTACGCTGCGGCGGCGGTCTTCGGATTCATCTACGCGGGCGTGATGCCGCTGTATGCGGTGCTCGCGCGTGAGAACTTTCCGCTTCGGATGATGGGAACGGTAATTGGCGGAACCGCGATGGCCGGAAGTCTCGGCATGGCAACGGGGCCTGTGGTGGGAGGGCTGATCTACGACCGGCTGGGCGATTATGGATGGCTCTATCTTGGCTCCTGTGGGATTGGGCTCGGCGCATTTTTGATCGCGCTGACGTTCAAGCCGATTTCCCAAGGGCGAATCGATCTGCAGCC
>JBDSPT010000273.1:0-3329 GCA_039930205.1 Opitutus sp.
CGTGCGAGTGCAGTGTCAGCCTCCCGCCATCGGGCGTACGCGTCTCCGCGAGTTTGATCTGCGGCTTCATTCGACCCGACGCTGAGTGTTCAGAACCCCAGCACCATCTCAAACGCCGCCGGTTCGATCTGCGGCGTTCAACTGACTGAATCGGCGGCAGTGATCATTCGCCTGCACTCGCGAACCTGCATTTTCGTGTTTCTCGCGGCGCCCTCTGTGTCGGAGCTTTGTGGTACTCTGTGACTCAATGATTTTATTCGTTGGAGCGTGAGATTTCCGCGCTAATGTCTCGGCCAACTACATCCCGAACGCCGATGTCAGCCGTCACGAACATCTCTGTCTACAAGTTCACTCCGCTCACGGATCTGCTGCCGCTGCGCGACCATCTTCGGCGGTGGACGGCTCAGGCCGGGCTGCGAGGCACGATTCTTCTCAGCGCGGAAGGCATCAACCTGTTCGTCGCGGGGTCCCGAGAGGCGATCGACGCGTTGCTGAAACTCCTGCGCGAAGTTCCAGGCCTCGAGAACCTCACGCCGAAAGAAAGCCTGAGCGACGAGCAACCGTTCAATCGCATGCTGGTGAAAATCAAGAAAGAGATCATCGCTTTCGGCATCGAAGGCATCGATCCAGCAAGTCGACCCACCGCCAAGCTCGCGCCCAAAACCCTGAAGCAGTGGCTCGACGAGGGCCGTCCGGTCACCCTCCTCGACACTCGAAACGATTACGAGGTGCGCAGGGGTTCCTTCAAAGGCGCGGTGCCGGCGCGGATCGACCATTTCCGCGAATTCCCTGATGCAGTCGCGAAACTGCCGGAGTCGCTAAAAAATCAGCCGGTTGTCATGTTCTGCACGGGCGGCATCCGCTGTGAAAAAGCCGGTCCATTCCTGGAGAAATCAGGCTTCACGAACGTGCACCAACTCGAGGGGGGAATTCTCAAGTATTTCGAGGACTGCGGCGGCGCGCATTATGAAGGCGAGTGCTTTGTGTTCGATCGACGCGTCGGAGTGGATCCTCAGCTGCGCGAGACGAACTCCGTGCTTTGCTTCAACTGCCAGCTGCCTCTCACGGAAGCCGAGCAAAAAGATTCGCGCTATGTTCCGGACGTTTCCTGTCCACACTGCCACGGCAAATCCCCACTTTCTGCCGGTCGTCTTCACGAAGCCGACATGACGTGAGCCGAACGCGGGTCGCGACGGACTTCGCTCGCCGCTCAGCTGTTGGATCGCGCGGGAAGCGTCGGGCGCGAGTGATCCGCAATCCATTCACTCCAAGATCCACTGTAGAGTTTCGACCCGTGTAGTCCGGCGAACTCCATCGCAAAGAGATTGGCGCAGGCGGTGATTCCCGAACCGCAGTAGTGAACGACGTCTTCGGGCCGACGCTGTTCAATCAGCGCGCTGAATTCCCGTCGCAGTTCTTCGGCGGGCCGAAACGTGAGATCTGGCTGAAGGTTCGCTTTGTAGAATCGGTTCAGCGCTCCCGGGATCCGGCCAGCCAACGCATCGATCGGCTCCGCTTCTCCGCGATAACGGTCCGCGGTCCGGGCATCGATCAGCACAACCTCGGGATCCTGCATCCGTCGAAGAACATCCGCCGCATCCCAGACGAGCGCCGGATTGGCGTGGCCGGCAAGCGGTGCGCGTTCCACCTCGGGAACAGCCGTCGACAACTCGCGGTTTTCAGACGTCCACTTCGGCAGACCTCCGTCAAGCAACGCCACCGAGGTAATTCCGACCCAACGACACATCCACCAGAGCCGCGCCGCGTACAGGCCCCCGGCATCATCATACGCCACGATCATGGACTCATTTGAAACGCGGTGCGACGCGAGGAAGTCCATAAACACCGCTGGGGAAGGCAACGGATGACGCCCGTTCTGACCGGATTTCACCCCCGAAAGATCGAGGTCCACCGAAGCAAAGTGAGCTCCCGGCACGTGACCTTCCCGATATACGCGCTCTCCGCGCTGCACGTCCATCAAGTCGTGGCGACAATCGAAGACGACCCACGTTGGATCGCTGAGATGCGCCGCCAGTTGTTTCGTGGTAACCAACATTGAAGTACGAACGGTCTCTCGAGCTCCGTGGTTAAATCAGGTGGCGATCGAATCGAACACCGTCACTCGCGTCCACAAATGAGAGCAATCCGAGATGAACTTCTGGTGGAGAGGATGGCTCTGATAGATGTTCTGCCCCTCGACATCGTCGAAGAACAGCAATTCGGACGCGCTGTACGAAGACTCGACCACGGCACGTTCCTCCGTGCTTGCCGGAACGCCCACGTGCAGCGCGCGAACGGTTTCGATCTGCGCGAGCCCGCGGATGCCGGCGAGAAGCTTGGCCAAGTCTTCCTGCGATCCAGGATTCTTCAGCCAAAAGAAAACGTGATGTACGAGCTTGGGCAGGGACGCAGGATTGTTGGACATGATAATAGGATGGAGTGGCGAGAGGATCGACGTAACCAAGTCACACGACCGAAGGAAAATCCAGCAGGCGGAGACCGATTCGAGGGGAAATATCCCCACGTTCATCTTCGTGCCTCAGCCGAAGCCACCATCGGCTGATCGGCAACCGTCGCTCCCTTTCGTCCTCCCCGCTGGAATACCGTCGGAATGGTCTACACGGAATGCGCGGTGACATTCACCGCGCTCTCACTTCACCTTACGACCGCTTGGTGACTGCAGGCTCGTCGGGGAGGCCTTCCTCATAGCTGATCTTGCCCTCTCCCACTTCGCGAAGTGCCGTGTCTTCAGCCGACAACTTTTCGAGAGACTCTACGAGGGGACGATTGCCGCGCCGGAGCTGCTTCACTCGGCGCGAAATAACATTCACAAGAATGTTTGGGTCGCCGACCACTTTCAAAGCAGCTTGCAGGTAATCGTCTCTCATTGGTGTTATTCGAGCCCCACCTAGAATCGCCACCGGAAGGTGCCGTTCACTCTAGGAATGTGGCTGTCACGACCATCCTACGACTGAGGTTTCAGAACACGACGCTTAAATCGCGAGGATCGGATAATTTAAGCGCGAGCGGGAAGAGAGAGGCATGGGCGGCGTGACGAGTCGTCGGTAGACGCCAACGAACGGCTGCGTCGATTAAGGTCTCGGGCAGACGACAGCTGGGCCCAAATCAGCTATTTGAGCCGGCTACAGGCATCGGAAGCATCCACCGTCGTGAGACGGTGGAAGCGCGCTAGCCTCCTTACAACTGCGAGTACGCGGTCGGCTTCAGCATCCGGCTCGTGATCTTTGAAACCGTATCTGCGTACTGCGGATCAGATTTGAGTTTATTCCAAACGGGGTGTTTCCCGAAAGTGGACCAGCTCTTTGCAA
>JBDSPT010000274.1:0-5541 GCA_039930205.1 Opitutus sp.
CTGCGACCGTGAAGGAAGGTATTGAAAACGCGCGCGGACTTCTGGTGGGCGGTGCCGTGGCAAAGAAGATCGCGGACACGAGAGAGTTCTATGCCTCCTGAACCCGTGCGCCTCATCGGCCGATCTGCAAAAGGGGCAGGGCGCGCTGGAGGAGTTGCCGGGCGCACCGATAAACGGGAGACTTGGACATTTTTACGAGACGCATGAAACGCCAATACTTCGGTACGGACGGTGTCCGCGGTCCTTACGGTGGACCCGTGATCAACGAAAACTTTGCCGCGCGTTTGGGCGTCGCGGTTGCGCGCTGGTTAAACGGCCGCGGCAGAATCCTCATTGGGAGGGACACGCGGGCTTCCGGAGTTTCGCTCGAAGCGGCGATCGCGCGGGGACTCCGATTGGGAGGCGTCGAACCGGTGTCGCTTGGCGTTGTGCCTACTCCGGCGGTGGCGCGAGCCGTGGTCCAGGAGAAAGCGGCGCTTGGCGTCGTGATCACTGCTTCGCACAACCCCGCCGTGGACAATGGAATCAAGTTTTTCGGACCGCGGGGAGTGAAGTTGACGGACGAGCAGGAGTTGGAAATCGAGCGGCAGCTTGAGTCCGTCGCAGGGGCGACTGCTGATAGTTCAGGGGTGGAAGCGCTCGAGGGCGCAAGTCAGAGTTACATCGCGGCCAGCAAGGCTTTGTTGCCGTCCGATTCTCTACGAGGGTGGACGATTGTTTTGGATACGGCGAACGGCGCCACATGCGCTACGTCCCCTTCGGTCCTTCGTGGGCTGGGTGCCAGGGTGGTCGGAATCGGTGATGCTCCCGACGGCCACAACATCAATGAAGGCGTCGGCAGCGAGCATCCTGAGCAACTGGCCAAACGGGTCCGTGAGACCAACGCGCATCTCGGGGTTGCACATGACGGTGATGGCGACCGCTGCATCCTGTGCGACGAACTTGGTGAGGTGCTGGATGGCGATGAGATTCTCACGATCCTGGCCACCGATGCGCTTAAACACGCGACATTGGTGCGCTCGACGTTGGTGGTAACCATGCAGAGTAATCTCGGGGTTGATGCGGCCATCGTCGCAGCAGGAGGTCGGGTCTGCCGCACATCGGTGGGCGATCGGTACGTGATTGAGCGCATGCTGGAAGAGGGCGCCACGTTGGGCGGAGAATCCAGCGGACACATCATCTGCTCAGAGATCTCACCCACCGGCGACGGTCTGGTCGCTGCGATACGGGTGATCAGCGTAATGCTTTCGACAGGGCTGCCGCTTTCCCAGCTCCGCAAATCCCTCCGCAAATTTCCTCAGCTCTCGCGTGCGCTCCGCGTGCAGGAGAAACAGTCATTGGAGACGCTTCCAACGATTCGATCGACCATCGCCACGCTCGAAAGTGAACTGGGGAGCTCGGGCCGGGTTCTCGTACGCTATTCTGGTACAGAAGCCAAAATACGACTTTTGGTGGAAGGCCCGACCAACGCTGCCGTCGAAGACGGGATCGCACGACTCGAGTCATCTGTCCGCGCAGATCTTCGCGTTGTTTGATCGAGCAAGCCTGATCGAGAAAAGCTCAGAACGCGTCACGCTTTTCAGCGCGACTGAGCACCGTCAGTTATTCGCGGAACTCGTCAAAGATTCGAGCTGGCGTGGCGGTTTCCAGCGGCGATGTCGAACCGCCCTGAATTGCGCGCGCTTTGAGGTCTTCCTCCAGTTGCTCGAGTTCCGTCTCTTTTTCCTGCTGCTCTTGAACTTTGGCGAACAGACGATTTTCGCTTTCTTCGAGGTAACGCTCACGCTCCCGCATGGCCTCACGCGCCTCGCGGAGACTGGCTTCCCGCTTCTCCAACTCTTCTTTAAGCTGGTTGAGCGCTTCGGCTTCACGCGGAGTGAGCTCGAGGCGACTCTTGGAATCCCGCAAGCGGGTTGCCGCAATCAACGATTCGCGAGCGCGCAACAACGCTTCCATTTCGTCGAGATCACGGGCTCGATCGACGAGCCGCGCTTCGCTTTCTGCGATATGACGTTCGCGTTCCGCGAAGGCCAATTCCATCTGTCGCACCGCGGCCTGCACCTCGGCCACGGGCGTTGACGGCGGGCTCTGCGGATCTGAAGCAGGGGTTGCCGCGCGACCCGTGCGGCGGGTCAACGTGAGCGCAGGCGGCGGACGTACCGGGAAGGCAGGGGCCCCATGAGAATGCGCGACCATAGGTGAAGGAGGTCTGCTTACGCTTTGATCCAACTGACGAATGATGACCATGCACCTTTGCGCGGTGCACGCGTGGCAAAGTGGGGGACGATCAACTGTGCAACGCGCTCCTGTAGTTTTGCGTCGCGGATGACGAGGAGACGCCGTTCCAAGCTCCTGAAGTCCGCGGCGATGTCGCTGCGCCATTCCGCAGCCTCTTCGCGGAACCAGTTCACGGCAGCGGCCGCTTGAGCGGTGGGCATGGGAGCGTTCGCGGCGATGACGAAGGCTTCCAAAAGGTGAACGCCGGTATCTCCAGCGTGGAGCGGCAGGTATCGCGCGAGCGCTTTCTCATCCACATGAGCGAGAGCGTTCAGCAGCTCACGAAACGTTCCTTCGACGATGATATTCTTGGAGACGTTTTGGGCGAAGACCGCGAACTCGCCGATCGTCTTCACGGATTCCAACTCGCAGAGTTCGCGAGTGGAAACATCCAAACCCGTCAGCGAGATTGGATAATTTTCCGGAATCTGCAGGCGGCTGAGCGTTTTGAGCATCGGGTTCTCACGCTGGCTCGAGATTTCCGTCTGCTTCACCATCTCGCCAAAGGGCTGATCGAAAGAGAGCGTCTCCCGCAGAATCTGGACGAGCAGCTCAGCGCCACGTGGCTTCCCACGTCCTTCGAACTCCGCCGACAATTCCGCGTAGGTGAAATCGAGATACGTCGAGGCTCGTTCATCCGCGCCGGAGAATGGCCAGTCCAGGCCGTCAAGGTTCTGCGCGAGACTCGAAAGCGCAGTGTCGACCATGATCGACGATCCGAACGCAGTCCGTACTTCGTCCCATTCTTTGGCCGCGACCGACGGAATCATTGTTGTCGACATAGAGTGGAGGTTTTCGGTTTGTGACCTGTTGTTCCGGGGCGTTGCGGGGAAATCGAACGGTTAAACAAACGAATCGCCGTGCTGCACGAGTTCGTTCGCCAGTTTGCGGTAATCGCCGACGACGTTGTCGCCTTCGGCGGCGTTGGAGTCCTGGGCGACGAGGTTCACTGGCAAGCCGAGCGTCACAGCGCGTCGCACGATCATGGCATCGCGGATCTGCGTATCGAAGATCTTGGCCGAAGACGCCACGCGGCGGGCGGCCTTGAATTGATTCAAGCGAAGCTGCATCCGCATTTTCGGTACCTCGATATCGGTGCCGGTCTTGATCGAATTCATGATCACGCCCTGCACTTGCGCGGCGGGTCCCATCGCGGCCTTGCGGAAGCTGGACGAGAGTCCGTGAAACTTTTGCAGCTTTTCGATCAGCAGCGTGAAACCAATCAGACTGAGCGCGTCGGGGTTCGACGGGACGTAGATTTCATTCGAGGCGAAAACACCACATTGGGAGGCGCGCAGAATGTTAGGTGGGCAGTCGAAGAGGATGAAGTCATATTCCTTTTCGATGGCCGCGAGCTGCTCCTGGAAAACCAAGTAAGCCGGTCGCTTCGGATCGCCGCGGTATTCACCTTCCAAATCAACCAGATTGAAGGTGGTGGGAACCAGATCCAAGCCGGGCAGAAGTTTCTCCCCACCCTTGCCTTCAACCACATCGCGCAGGACCAGATCTTTGACCTGAGCTTTGCCAGGTTCGAAGATGGAATAGATTTCTCCGGTGCCTTCCGCGTTCAGCTTGTTCCAGCGCTCAAGACGCATCAGCCAGATGCTCGCATTCGATTGCGTGTCGAAATCGCAGAGTAGAACACGCTTGCCCATCCTTGCGAGGCACGCCGCGGTATTCACGATCAGTGACGTTTTACCGACTCCGCCCTTATAGTTCAGGAAGCTGATTTTTCGAGGCATGCTGATGTTAAGCCGTTAATCACGTGCACTGAATGTGCGCTTGATCCTTTGCGGCTCGAAAATAATGCGGGCGAGGGGGAAAAACCTGAGCCGCCTGATTTTACGGTTTCTTGGTAAAATCTTTGTAATTCACCTCTGGAAATCGAGGGATCGGGTTTAGTCAGGAACCCGCCGGTTTCCGATCGCGACGGGAGCCGCGACCGACGATCGCGCTGTTGCACGGTCCTACCGGAAGGCCCATCGAAAGGAGTGCTTAGGGCTAAGCCTCAAACCTCATCACTCTCGGCGATCTACTGGACTGCGCTGATCGGGCTATTTTTCGACTACTACGACCTCTACCTGTTCATCTACCTCGAAAAGGTCCTCGGAGCGCAGTTTGGGCTGTCTGCCATGTCGAGTAACCTGCTTCAGCTTGCTGGCTTAGCCGGAGTCGGACTGGGCGCCATCGTCTTTGGCTACCTCGCCGACCGGCTTGGACGAGAACGGGTGCTATTGGCGGTCTTCGTCCTGTATGTGGTGGCGCTCACGGGACTCAGTGCTTCGTGGAATTTCAGCAGCCTGCTCGGATTTCGGGTGCTCGCATCGTTGGCGTTGGGCGCTGAGTGGGGGATAAGTCACGCGTGGATGAGTGAACGCGTCCCCGGCAACGCTCGCTACCGATTCTCCGCCTTTTTGCAGTTCGCAATTCTGGGTGGGTTGGCAGCGGCGTTGGCGAACCGTTACCTGCTTCCGATGGTGGGATGGCGCTGGTTGTTCGCGGCATCCATCGTGCCCGTGGTCGTGCTGTCGGCAGTGCGGTGGGTGGCGATGCGGCGTTCAGCAGACCCAACGAGCCGTTCCGTCCGCGCAGCGACACCGACGCAGAAACCGGGACGTGTGGGTCTCAACGCGGGCGAACTACGATCGTTCGCGAAATGCTTTGCGCTGGCGAGTCTCACAATCGCAAGCGGCACGTTGAATGTATTTTTCGTGAAGGAGCTGCCGCAGTCGACGCTCTACACCATCTTGTTTTGGGGCAATGTGGCGCCAGGGATGTTGTTGGGCGTGGTTGTCGTTCGCTGGCTCGGAGTGCGTGGAGCGTTGCTCACGTATGCCGCGAGCTTGATCGCCGTGGCGCTGATGGCGTGGAAGGGCATCCTGCCAGGAGGCAAGCTCGCGTTCGCCCTCGTGTTGCCGGTGTTAAATGGAATTCCGTTTGGACTCATGGGAGCGTATTTCACGGAAGTATTTGCTCGATTCCCGGCGATGATGGCGGGATCGGCGTATAATCTGGGCAGGATTTTGGCTGGGTTTTCGCCGTTCGTCATCGCTTGGCTCGGTCTGAACCGGGGGACTAATTACTTCCTGTTCTGCGCCGCCCTTGGTGTGGGAGTAGTGGCGATCGGGTGGGGTATCACGTCTCAGACCTACCCGACTTCACAGCGCTAGCGTATTCACTTTCTAATGTACCAGCAGACGGGCCACCGTGGATGAAATCCGTGGGCCCGCTCCACGTCGGAATTCCATCGCGACCGCAATTCGG
>JBDSPT010000275.1:0-7356 GCA_039930205.1 Opitutus sp.
CCACCGCGACACTCCCGTGCATCGCCGGCTGTAGATCCAACCCGGCACACGGTTGGTTCCGTTCGTTCCAATTGAGATTGAAGAAGCCGATATCGATCGGGACGGGACGCCCTGATTTCTTCAGCCAGCCGATCGCGTGATCCACATGGCCGACGACAAGATCGGGCCGGTGACGATCGCACCAGCGGACGAAGGCCGTACGTTCGATCTTCTCCATCTTCAACACCGGCACGCTGCCGATCCCGCCCTGATTTTCCTGAAACGAGCGAAACGCCGCCGTCCATTTGTTGATCAGCCGATCGTCCTTGTGTCGTTCGATGAACAAACCGAGTCGCCGATATCCGCGCTCGCGCAAACGCGTCAGCGCACCGATGAGCGTGAAATGGTGATCGAGGGAGATCGTGTGCTGCATTACCGAGGGCGAATCATAGTCGATCTGCACCACCGCGAAATCCCTGGACGGGAATTCAGCCGTGACGTCGTTGGAATTCGACTGGAGGAAAATCACGCCCACGATGCCCCGCGCGCGCAGCACCCGGCCGAGTGAGGCGAGCGCGTTTGCCCCCGAGCCCAGAGTGAACACCTCAATCTGATACCCGAGGTCCTTCGCGCGCCCCGACGCACCCGCGATGATTTCCCCCTGCATCGGCAGCAGCGAAGGCTGCTCCCGTGACGGCACATGGACGATCGCGAGGTTGCCGACGTAACGTTGCGTGCGCGCGGCACGGACGTGCGACATCACTCCGCTGACGAGGTGATTGCGATGATACCCATGCCGTGACGCCATTCCGAGGATACGCTCGCGCAGCGCCTCCCTGACGTTTGGGTGGCCGGAAAGCGCGCGGGACGCGGTGGAAGGTGAGGTCCCACAACGAAGGGCCAGGGTGCGGAGAGTGATTGGAGGCGCGGGTTGCAACGCATCCAATTTTGCGGAAGCGACATCGCCCAACAAGCCCGTTTTGGTCCCGGCCACCGCTGCTCCTCCCTCAGGGCGCATGCGCGTATTCACTGCTCGCCTACAACGCCGCTCCCCCACCCGTGTAGCGATCGGTCACCCCGCCTTCCCACCCTCTCCATGAACTTGAAATCCCCCCTCCTCCGTCCTCGCTCGCTCATCGGCATCCTGCTGCAGCTCAGCCTCGTGATCGGATTCGTCACGCAAGTCCGCGCCGCTTCCGATGACGAACTACGCGCGCTGCGAGAAGAATTGAAAGCGCTCCGGGCGGAGAACGCCGAGCTGCGCCAGCGTTACGTTACTCCGGGCAGCGCGCCGGCGCCCGGTGCATCGGCTCCTTCCCCCACGGCGCCTTCAACACCGTCGGTCGCAGCAACCTCCGCACGTTCGACGTCGTCCGAGCCTCGTTCGACAGAAGTGACCGAGGATGGAGCGATTCGACTGTCGGTCTTCTCCGTATCAAGCGAGCGAGACAATGGTTACCTCAAGACCAACTCCGCCACCGCCACCCGCATCGGGATGGAGATTCAGAAGGTGCCGTTCAACGTGTCGGTTATCTCACGCGATTTCCTCGACGACACGAACAGCCGCTCGTTGATGGATCTGCTCCGCTACACCTCCAGCGCGTCGGGCGACACCCGGTTTGCCATGCGCCGCCCGGGTAACGAAGCGACGCCTTCCGGCACGTTCACGATCCGCGGTTTTCCCGTCAACACGCTGATGCGCAACGGCGTGTTTCGCTACATCTCCTACAATCTCGACAACGTCGAACGCGTCGAAGTCGTCAAAGGGCCCGCCTCCGTGTTCTTCGGTCAGGGTTACCCCGGTGGCGTCGTCAACTACATCACCAAGCAGCCGTCCTTCGCGAAAATTCCCAGCACGTTCAAATACAGTGTGAACGACAACGGCGGACAGAAGGTCGTCGCGGATGCCAACGTCATTTTCTCGGACAAGGCTGCGCTGCGCGTCGTCGGCGCCTGGGAAGATACGCCGGGCGAACGCCGCTTCGAGTTTCGCAAGAACATCAACTTCACACCGAGTCTGACGCTCATCCCATTCGACAGCGGCAAGGTGAAGATCAACCTCGACCTCGAGTACCTCCGCGAAAGCTTCAATCAGAACGATTACGAGTGGATCTTCAGCGATTTCGCCGGCTGGAAAGCCGCCGCCGTGGGCAGCGCGAAGGTCGTGAACTCCGTCAACACGCCGAATCTGGCGTACGGGACCTATATCAACAACCGACGAATCGCATCGGGTGACTTTTCATTACCGGCCTACACGAAGGTCGAACGCGGCGCGTACTACACCAACGCGGCGGGCAACTTCATCCACGATGAAAACTTCAATTACACCAGTCGTGGCGCCCTCACGAACAACGCCGTCACGGCCGTCACCGCCACGGTGGATGTCGCACCCGTCAGCTGGGCCGATGTGCGCTATGTGTTTCAGCGGGACAACAGCCGCTTCAATTCGATCGAAGGCATCACGACGCCATACGCTGACGGCATGCACTGGAATGTCGGAGCGTCGGCTGCCGCCGGATACTACCGGCTGACCGATACGCACCAGCTCGATCTGATTTTCAAGGCCGACACGATGGGCATCAAGAACAAGATCCTGACGGGCTACACGCGTTCGAATTGGACGCAGAACTATTTCGCGAACGACAATGTGCTGACGCCGTACTACGGCCACGTTCCGGGCTCGACCAATCCGATCGCCAATCCCGGCTACGTCCGCGGCACGACCGGCGGATCCCAAGTGGCGGGCAACCTTGTCGGTGAAGGCCGCGGCCATGACACTGGCGTTCAAACGGTGAATCAGGTGATCCGCGACCGTAACAACCAGATCAAGTTGGTGAAGGCCGTTTATAGTGATTGGGATCCGGGCTTCGAAGAGACGCCCCATATCGCCACGCTCTTCCCGATCAATCGCGTGTGGCTCGATGGCTACAAGCCGATCGTGGACGCGGCGTACTTAAATCATCAGGCATCGATGTTTAACGACCGGCTCAACGTCATTGCCGGATTCCGCCGCCAGTGGCGCCAGGAGAAGGGTCAGTATTTGGAATCGAATTACCCATGGTTCGTCGTGCCCGTCGACGCGTACCTCGATCCGGTCAAATATCCCGAGGACGTTTACGGCTATTCCGCCAACTACGCGAAGACGAACATCTACAAGCGGACCGGCGACTCATGGATGGCGGGAGCGTCGTTCGCGATCACGAACTCGATCAATATCTACGCCTCCATCTCCCGCACGTTCCAATTCAACACCGGCAACGTCGGCGGCGTTTTCCCCGGCAACGAAATCCCGGTCTATCAAAGCGCGCTGAACAATGGCGGCGGCTCGTTCCAGTACCTCGGTCAAACCGTGACCTCCGTCGACCAGGCGATGCAAATCCAGAAGTCACGCGGCGCGTACAATGATATCAGGGACGAGTCCGGCATGAACTGGGAAGTTGGGGCGAAGGTCACGTCGCCGAATTCCAAGCTGGTGGGGACCGTTTCGCTGTTCCGCGGCGAACGGAAAGATCAACGCCTCGATGACGCCGCGAAACAGTCGAACATCGAGGAGCCATTCAACTTCAGCACGACGCTCTTCGCGCCGGGTACGCTCGGCTACAACACGCGCAACTTCCGGTGGCGCACCGCCAATCTGAAGAACCGCATCGAAGGCACCGAAGCGGAAGTGATCTGGTCGCCGATCTCGAACTTCCAAGCGGTGATCAATGGCTCGTGGTTGTGGACCGCGAGAACGTTGTACGATCTCACGCGCGCCGCGCCGGGCTCGACCGCTTACAATGCGTCCACTCCCGCCGCAAAGGTGGCTTCCGACATCTACTACAAGGCGCGCATCGAGAATGTCCCCGAGTTCCGGTTCAACGTGTTCGGGAAATATACGTTCAACGACGGACCGGTTCGCGGCGCAGCCATCGGTGGTGGCATGCGCTACTCGTCCGAGACGGTTGTCAGCCGTTCCGTCGACTGGAATCCTCTCGCCGGTGGCTATCAAGCCGGAGACTACGTGGTCTTCGATGCCACGATCAGCTATCCGTGGTCAGTCGCTGGCTATAAGCTCATTTCCACGCTCGGCATCTACAACCTGACCGACCGGCAGTACTCCGAAGGCTCGTTCGTCCTGGCGCCCGCGCGCAACTGGCTGTTCTCGACCTCAATTCAGTTTTAATTCGGCTGGCTTACCTCACGGCGCGACCGCTCCGCGGCTGAGGTACACTCGCGTTTGTCATTCTGAACGCAGGCGTGGCCATCCAACTGAAATTTCAGCTGGATGGCTGCGTCGCTGTGCTCCTCGCCCTGACCCGCTGAGTTCATCGTCCATCCACCCAACGCAACGTGGGTGCGAGTCTCACAATCCCAGATATTCTGAACGTTCATTGTAAACGTAACCCTTCGAATACCTCACAAAAGCCTCCTTACATGGGCGTCGTTTCACGAAGGCGACCTTCTGCCGTTGCGTAAATTGTTCACCGGAATCACGTCTCTTCCTCCCCGCCCACACGTCGAACCCCTTCGGTCTATGCGCATCTCATCCGCACTCTTCCTCGGTCTCCTGGTGGTGAGCGCCGAAGCCGCTCCCACGGCACCGCCGGCCGACGATTTTTTCATCATTGCGAACCTCAATCGCAATTACGTGGTCGGGTCGAAACTTGAGACGGTCAACGGGCTTTATCAGAAAACGGAAACCGATGGCTGGCGGCATATCGGCGTTAATGATACCACGCTCACCGCCGTGGCCTTCGATCCGACCAATCGGCAGATCATCTATACGTCGGGGCAAATCGGTCTATGGCGGAGTCGCGATGGAGGGGCCTCGTGGCGGCTGTGCAACGGCTGGGAGATGACCGAAGCGCGCGACGTGGCGGTGGACCCGCATGCGCCGCAACACGTTTATGTCGCTCTGCCCGATGGCGTCGCGGTCTCGACGAACGGCGGCGATACGTTGGTCCGGCGCGAGCACGGGTTGCCCGATCGCGGCAAGTACACGCAAGCCATCGAGGTTGATCGCACGCGCGCGGGTCGGGTTCTCGCTGCTTGCGAAGTGGGTTTGTTTTTAACCGAGGATGCCGGCGAGCACTGGCGGCAGGTCCACGCGACGAAGGAAACGGTCAACGACGTCCAGCAATCGCCGCACGATCCAAAGCGTTGGATTGCGGTGACGCAGAGCGCGGGCGCTTTGATTTCGGCCGACGGAGGTGTCTCGTGGTCGTCGATCGCAGGCGTGCCGACCGATCACGCTCTGTACAACGTGACCTTCGACCCTGGTCAGCCCGAACGGCTCGCGATCGGAAGCTGGGCTCACGGCGTGATGACGAGCGAAGATGGGGGCAAGACCTGGCAGCCACGGAACGAGGGACTGCCGGAGCCGCATCGCGTCTGGCGGGTCGGAGTCGATCCGCGCTCCCGGCTGTATGCGAGTGTCGTGGGGGAAACATTGTTTGTCTCCGACGATTTCGGGCGCACCTGGCGCGCGGATACGCTGGCCGGTTCCCAAGTAAACCATTTCGCGGTGGTGCCAAAGGCGAAACCTTAACGGATCACATCAGCCATGAAACGATCTCTCCTGTCTCTCGCGTTGATGGTGGCGGCTGCCGGGCTGTCGCTGCACGCGCAACCTTCGTTCGAAGCCGCGGCGCCCTCAACCGCTCCGGTATTGGATTTCGGCGAGCGTCTCGCCGCCTATCACGCCCGCATCGACGAGGTGATGCGCTGGCGCGCGGACCGGGTGAAGAAAGATGATCTTCCGGGCACGATGGATATGGCGGCGATCGCCATCAAACTCACATTGCGCGAAGACCTGGATCTCTGCTCGCAGCGTGTGATTGAGTTGATGAAGGAACCAGGCACCGGTCCGTTCTGGATGTTCCCATGCGTCGGCGTGGCTTTTGCCGGCCGGGACCTCCTCAGCGAAGAGGCCCGCCGATCGATTCGCAAAGCGTGGCGGACGACGCGGCAAGTCCGCGGCGACACCGAGAATCACTTCGCGATGTACTATGCATCGCTGTACCTGATTTCGGAGCTTTACCCGAACGAACCCGGCGAAACGTGGTACAGCGGCAAGAGCTCGGAGGAGAATCTCGCCGAGGCGAAAAGCTATCTCCTCAACTGGATGGATCTCACCACGACGATCGGCCAGGGGGAGTACAACCCGACGCATTACATTGGTGAATACGCGATCCCGATGCTCTACCTCGCGACTTGGGCGAAGGATCCCGAGATGAAGCAGCGCGGACGCATGATGCTCGACTGGCTCTTCGCGGAGCTCGCGGCGAACACGCTCAACGGCGTGCTGCGCGGTCCGAACTCACGCACTGACGAAGGCACGGTCGTGGAACGCTGGAACGCACTCGCCTCCTGCTTCAGCTGGATTCTGTTCGGCAACACCCCGCCCGTCAGCGGATTTGGAGGGTGGGGACTCTACTTCGCGCCGGTGGCAAAAAACTATGTCGTTCCCGAAGTCATCTATTTGATCGCCACCGACAAAACGGGCAACGACCTGCAAAAAGACCGCGCCCGGACGCGGCGGCGCTGGAGGAATAGCGACGAACTTTCTCCGGCCGTGCTCAAGACCAACTACATCCGACGTGACTATGCCGTCGGTTCCACGCGAGGCGGGCTGATCGATCCGATCCAAACCCATGCGTGGGATGTCACGTGGGCGGAACCGGATCCCCGGGGGAAACACAACACGATGTTCTCCCTGCACCCGAATTCCTCTGGTCGCTCCATGCAGGCGTACTTCCCCTGGTATCCCGAGCCGATGGTCAAGGGAGTCACTTTGGAGGGAAAACCATCGTACGACTCTCCGGACAAAGTCCTCGGCGGTTCGCCATACGAGCGGCTCTTCCAGGATCTCGATACCGTCATCGCGCTGTACGACATTCCGACCGGCGAGCGCTTCCCGCACGTGAACGGCTTTTTTTCCAAGGATCTCGTCAACGTCACCGAGGACCCCTCCGGCTGGATCTTTGCCCAAGGCGGCAAGGCGTACCTCGCGTACCGTCCCCTCGCGCCGTATCACTGGATGCCCTACCTTCACTTCAACGGTGGCTGGGCGTTGGTGCAGCAGGACCTCGGCGGCCGACTGCTCATGAGCCCGCATCTGAAAAATGGGACGATCGTGCAGGCGGCGAGCGCTTCCGAGTTCGCCAACTTTGCTGCGTTCAAGCAGGCAATCACGGCGTTGCCGCTGACGTTCGCGATGACTCCCGTGCCGTCAGTGAAGATGACGACGTTGCGTGGGAAAAAGGTGGAGTTCACCTATGGCCAGGTTCCTTCGGTGAACGGCACGCCGGTCGATTATTCAAAGTGGAAGCTGTTTGAAGGCCCCTGGTTGAACGCCGAAGTCGGAGGTCGCAGGTTGACGATCACGCACGGGCG
>JBDSPT010000276.1:0-4269 GCA_039930205.1 Opitutus sp.
AACTGATGGCCACCAGGAGGCTCGCGAATGACCAGGACGAGCGCCGGGTCTGCTGCGTCGGCTCGCGCGAGGGTGCGCGCGTTGGAGGCGACTCTTCGTACCTGCGGGTATTGGCGTAGGTCTCGCGACGCTGCTGAACTGGCGGTTCGCGCAGCTGCTCCTGTTCCGCAATCCATTGATCGTGTGCAGCGCGTTTCACTGGATCGCTGAGCACTTCATAGGATGCATTGATGATCTTCATCACCGTTTCAGCTTTGACCGCGCTCGCATTGGTGTCGGGATGATACTTCCGGGCGAGGGTGCGATACGCAGCTTGGATAACCTCGACGGGCGCGTCGCGTGAGACCTTCAGGTTATCGTAGTGCGTCCGAAACTTTGGCATGCGTGGGTGGGACGGAATCGTAAATGCAGATCGATCTGAACGCTAATCGTTCTGAAAGGGAGTGATTAATTGGGAAAGGGACGCGAACGGACCGGAACGGGGTAATATTTCGGTGTCCGACGCGCCATCTCGTGATCGTGCTCGAATGGATACCGGGCGGATCTACTCATCGTGATCATATGCTACTTACGGAGTTCCCGGGCTCTGAGATCCGCGGTCTCTGTGGTTCTAAAATATTTTCGCAGCTGAGACGTCACGGCCTCTTTTACTTGGCTGTCGAGACGACAGCAGATTGAAAGCTATTGTGGGTGGCCCCGAGTGCCCGGACGAAATCCAGACGACGAAACTGCGAAAGAATGATGATCGATTGAAACCGTCGCGGCAATGGGTCGTCCTTGATGAACATGACGCTTTCGGTTGCTTCTGACACCGCGTGGGATCCGATCGCACCTGACGCTTGGGACGCCGGCTGTGCTCGGCATCTGTTGCGGCGCGCCGGATGGAGTGCGCGTCCGTCCGACGTGGAGCGTGCGTTATCAGAGGGTTTGTCCGCTACGATTACCCGGCTGTTCCCAGCGTCACCACTCGTCCTGTCGAAGCCGGCTTCGTTGGTGAAATTCGAGTCTGAACTCGGGGGTTTGGTTGGGAATGTTCGGGGCGCTGACGGACCGGGAAAACGGCTCGCACAGCGCGAGCTGCGAGAGCGCTCACGCGACGCTTTGCAGGATCTTCGGTTGCATTGGTTGCAGATGGCCGCGAATCCGGACGAAGCGGCGCGCGCGAAGTGGATTTTGTTTCTCAGCGATGTCTACGTGGTGAGTGCGGAGAAAGTGCGTAATCCGGCATTCATTTGGCGGCACTTCGATGTCCTGGCAAAGAACGCATTGGGCACCGCGCCCATGTTGACCAAAGCCGTATCGCGCTCACCAGCGATGGCGACGTACCTTGATTTGCGTGAAAACAAGCGAGAGGCGCCGAATGAAAATTTTGCGCGTGAATTGTTCGAACTGTTCGTGCTCGGAGAGGGCCACTACACCGAAAACGACATTAAAGAAGCGGCGCGAGCGTTCACGGGTTATCGCGTGCTGCCGTTGTCGGGAGACTTCCGTCTCGCGGTCCGGCAGCAGGATCTTGGGGCAAAAACCATCTTCAAGCGGAGTGGACGATTCGGCGGCGATGATGTTGTTGACCTTGCCTACACCCAGCCGGCCGCGGCTGAATTTCTACCCGGCGAACTCGTCGCGTTTTATTTAACCGACGAAAAACTTCCGACTGAGCACGTGCACACGCTCGGGCAGCGATGGAGGGCCCAGCACTTCCAGTTGACGGCGCTCGTTCGCACATTCTTTAGCAGTCGACTCTTCTACGCCTCGGAGTTTCGCGGGAATTTCATCAAGAGCCCGATCCAACTTTATCAAGGGCTGATGCAGGAGTTGCAGCTCTCCGTTCCACCATTGCCGCGTTACACCCTCAATCCACTTCGATCGATGGGGCAGCAGCTGTTTCAACCACCGAATGTTCGTGGCTGGGTGGGTGGACGAACCTGGATCAATTCCTCAACGCTGGCGGCGCGACGACAACTGGTACAGCACGTGTTCTCGCCGTTGCGGGAAGACGTATTGAACGCCGACGAGCAGAGAGCCCTTTCGGCTGCGCGGGCGCGAGGCGCGACTCACTTCACGGTACCGGATGAATGGTGTGAGCGGCGCGCGGCAGAAGACGTCGCGAAGGTATCGACTGATTTGGCGCGAACCTTTCTGGCGGGCGAGCCCGATCCTAAAACCATTGCTGCGCTGACCACCTATCTGGGAGCGGAGAATGAAACCGGCAAGCGGGCCCAGCGGGTGTGCACCGCGGCGGTCTCGTTGCTGCAGACTCCCGCGTATCAACTTTGCTGACATGCCACACTCATGAACAACGCGACCACACCATTTCTGCCCTCTACGCGACGTGAATTCTTTCGGAACACGAGTCGTGGGATTGGATTGCTGGCGTTCAGTCATTTTGCGCCGTCGTTCCTGGTGCAATCGACTCTGGCGGCCACTCCGGCGCCCGAGAAACATCGTTCCATTCTCGTGCTGGTCCAGCTGGCGGGCGGCAATGACGGATTGAACACCGTCGTGCCGTTCGAGGACGCAGATTACTACCGGCTGCGTCCAACGCTCGGGGTGGCGAAGTCAGATGTTTTGCAACTGAACGATCAGGTCGGGCTGCATCCTTCGTGCACCCAACTGCATCAGCTGTTTCACGACGGGCAGCTCGCGGTGGTACAGAATGTGGGCTATCCCAATCCCAACCGCAGCCACTTCCGGTCCTCCGAGATCTGGGAGACAGCGAGCGATACCGGTGAATTCCTGCCCACGGGTTGGTTGGGTCGTTTTATGGACAACGCCTGCGCGGGCGCGCCGGCAGCGGGAGAACCCAGCGCAATTCATGTGACGAATGACCTTCCTCAATCGTTCGTCGCGCAGCATGAGCATGCGACTTTCGGGCTAAGTCCAGACGCACGGGGTGGAGCGGGTCGGGACGCGTCACGGTTGTTGGAAGACCTGATCACCCATGGGACTGAAGCAGACGGAGCAAACGCGAGTTTTCTGCAGCACACCATGATGGATGCGCTGGTCACCGAGAAGCGGGTGCAGCGAATCCTGGCCAACTATCGCCCGTCGGCCGCGTATCCGCAAAGTTCATTCGGCCACTCGTTGCGAGGCGTCAGCGCGTTGATCGCGGCGGGGACCTCGACACGAGTATATTTCGTATCGCTGGGCGGATTCGACACTCACGGCAATCAGGCTCGTCAACATGGGGCATTGTTGAAGACGTTATCGGAAGGACTCGGAGCGTTTCAGTCGGATCTGAAGGCACACGGGCTCGCTGATCAGGTGACGACGATGACGTTCTCGGAATTTGGACGTCGGCCGAGTGAGAACGAGAGCCGCGGGACGGATCATGGCACGGCGGCACCGCTGTTTGTAATGGGCGCACGCGTTCGCGGAGGGCTGCACGGAACGCCTCCGTCACTTCGGCTGCAGCGAAATCAAGACATGACGTTTTCGACTGATTTCCGCCAGGTGTACGCCACCTTGCTGGATCAATGGATGGAGTGCCCTGCAGCATCGGTGCTCGGGCGAGGACGTGATTCAATGGGGTTTATGCTGTAGCCCGATGGGAATGTTCGGTGTGAGATGATCGAGGTGTGACGGTTGAAAGACCTTGGGGGGGGACAGGACCGCTTGTGTTGGCCGATAGTAGCGCATTCAGTGCGGTTCGGCTCGTGCTCCTGATCGTACTCGTGCACTCAGACACCGGATCAGGTGAATGGAAGGTGGAGCTTCCTGCGCATCACGACGGTGGCTACTTCCGACCGCATTGGTTCGGCTAAGAGCGTCTCACAAACGTTGTGACCAAAGCACGCGGTCTGACCCCACGGCGGAGATTCGAATAGGCAGCGTGATCTCTGCAGGTCTATGTACTGTGCCGTGCAAGTCGTACCGTCCCGGGTTGCGCATTTTATGGTACCAGCTGAAGTCGGCTCGAGAGCTGGTTGTTCGCGAGGTTCGCGTCGTTTAGGCCGACAGGCGTGACGAGTTGAGTACGATACGTGAGGGCGGAAGCGGCGTCGGCTTTCGCTGCGTCGACGGGAATTTTGAGGACGTAGGAAGCTCCGGCCGCGATTTCGGGGAGTGCGAAACGTTGCGTACTCCCGTTGAGGTCCAAATCGAGCGCAAGTGCGCGCACTGACTGGGCGCTGCGATTTTGCACGACGAAGTTCATTTGAGCGTTCGGTCCATCATAGTAGTGGCTCGCGATCGCCGGATCCATGCGGTTGGGGTTCGTTGCGTTCATCGCCCACTCAAGATTGAGCACGCCGGCTCCGAAGTTTGCAT
>JBDSPT010000277.1:0-8493 GCA_039930205.1 Opitutus sp.
CCTTTTCCGAAGTAGCTCGCGCCGTCATACAGCTGAAGCTCGCCACCATTCGCCTGCAGCCATCCGCGAAGTTCGTCCACCCACAGCGCCACGAAAGGTCGCAGCCGCCACAACGGCTCGGGGGTGATTAAACCCACATGCCAGTCGCCTGACGTTTTCCCCGGTTTGGCTTTCGCTCCGATCCGACCCGTGATCGCACAGGCCTGACCGTGGGCGATTTTGATCACGCCTTCGCGGGACAACATGCTCAGGGCGCCGCGCAGGGTCCATCGACTGACCTGCAGGTCGTGACCAAGCTTCCGCTCTCCCGGCAGCTGGCCTTTCCAGCGACCACTGCGTATCCCATCGACAATGACATCGTGCGTCTGAACGATCAGGGAGACTCGCTGGGGAATGCGATGCACGTCTTCAGCATCCCGTCTCGTTCTACTCCCGCAATCCGATTCGGCGATGCTGGTACGGTAAACAGAGCTGTTGAGCCGGCTTGGCGCCCATCGCGGTTTGTTTACCGATGAAATCCGGATCAGGCACTGGCGTTCCCCTCACGTCGACGCCCCGATTCTTACATCATGCCCCTGCCCTCCCCGGTTTTTCCTCACGGTCTGGTCGCCGCCCCCTTCACGCCCTTCCAGCCGAACGGAGAATTGAATCTTGGAATCGTCGCCCGCTATGCCGATGCGCTGGAGCAGAAACGCGTGACGGCCGCTTTCATCTGCGGGACTACCGGAGAAGGCGCCTCCATGACCACCGCAGAGCGTCAACAGGTGGCAGCGCAATGGCGCGCCGACAAGCCCCCGTCGCTTCGTCTGATCGTCCATGTGGGACACAACAGCACGAACGACAGCCGAACCCTGGCAGCACACGCGGAGCAGATCGGCGCTGATGCGATTGCTGCGATTGCGCCCGGCTTCTTCCAGCCAGCCACGATTCGCGATCTCGTCGAGTGGTGTGTCGACGTGGCGGCAGCGGCACCAGGTCTGCCGTTCTACTACTACCATATGCCAGCGATGACCGGCGCGAACTTCCCGATGATCGACTTCCTGCCCCGGGCGATCGAACGCATCCCGACGTTTGCGGGCATCAAGTTCACTCACGAGAATCTCATGGATTACTCACTCACGCTGGCCGCAGCGGGCGAAAGCCACGCGATCCTTTTTGGCCGTGATGAAATTCTGCTCGGCGCGCTGGCGTTGGGTGCGCGTGGCGCGGTCGGCAGCACGTACAATTACATGGCACCGATCTTTCATCGCGTCATGTCGGCGTTCTCGTCAGGCAATCTGGCGGCCGCGCAGCAGGAGCAGCTCCTCGCGCAGCGACTGATCGCAATCATGATCAAACACGGCGGCCTCGCAGCGGGAAAGGCGATCATGGGCCTGATCGGCCTGAACTGTGGTCCGGTGCGGCGACCGTTGACCCCGCTCTCCGTCAAACAGAGTGCCGGGCTGCGCGCAGACTTGGATCAGGCAGGTTTCTTCGCAGCGATCGCGGAAGCGACGGCGAAGTAATGCCGTGGACGAGCGAGATCGCGTTCCATGTCCACCGCAGAAATTTTCATCTACGCCCACTTGGATCCTGCGGCGTATGCGCTGCTTCAAACCCCGCTGGCAGATCATCGCGTGACCATTGTCGACAAACACGTCCCTTTGACCGATGCGGCAATGGAAAGATTCCGATCCTGCACCATCTGCTTTGGCAACGTCCCGAAAAACTGGCTCACGCCTGAACTGCCGCTGCGTTGGCTGCAGCTCGAGTCGATTGGCTTCGAATACTACGAAAACGCCACTCACCTCCCAACTGGGCTGGTGATCACCAACCTCAAAGGGCTGTTCGACGAGCCCGCGGCCGAAACAGCCATCGGAGGTCTGCTCGCGTTCTACCGCGGCATTCATTCGCTGGTCCGGGCTCAAGACCAGCGCCGTTGGGTCTCGCTCGAAGTCCGGCCTCAGACCGAACTCCTTCACGGGAAGCGAGTGGTGATGTTGGGTCACGGCTCGATCGGCCGACGGCTTCGTCAACTGCTGGAAGCTTTCGGATGCACGGTGCAAAGTTTTGCCCGGACCTCCCGGCAGGCGGAGCTTCGGAGCGTCGAAGCGCTGGACGAGGCGCTTCAGAACGCCGAGGTCGTGGTGAGTTGCCTGCCCAATACGGCGGCGACTCGCGGGCTGATGGATCAGCGTCGACTCGCTTTCTTGGGCCGCAAAACGGTCTTCGTCAACCTCGGCCGCGGGACCGTGGTGGACGAACCCGCGCTCATCACGGCGCTGCACGATGGGCGTCTTGGGGGGGCGATTCTCGATGTGGCGTGGGAGGAGCCACTCCTCCCCGATCATCCCCTGTGGACGTGCCCGCGCACGCTTCTGCTGCAACATACGGGCGGCGGCACCGCTGACGAACTGTCGCGTAAAGCCGACGTTTTCCTGCGGAACTTAACGCGACTTAAAACCGGACGTCCGCTGGAAAACACCGTGGATTTAGCCCGTGGATATTGATGGCCATCCCCGTAATTGGGCACTCGCTCAATCGTTGAACCTTAAAATCACCCGACGCGCAAAATGATCTCCCCGCGCATCGCTGCCGTCCGACCCGTGCTGCTCAGTGCGCCGTATTCAGACGCTGAAGACATGGAGGTTCTCCTGCACCTTCCAAGTGGATGGCGAACCACCGGCTTGGTGGAAATCAAGCTCGACAACGGGATCGTCGGATTGGGCGAAGGGTACCTGGCGGTTTTCGCGCCCCGCGTTTTCGAAGAGATCGTCCGGCTCGTTGCTCCCGTGCTGATCGGAGGGGACCCGCACGACCTGAAGGAACTGTATCGTCAGATCAGCGTGATCACCGGTTACTGGAGCCTGCAAGGCGCGGCTCAGCATGTGATCAGCGCGGTGGAAATTGCGTTGCAGGACTGTCGCGCGCAGCTCCTCGACGTTCCCGTGTGGCAGGCTCTCGGTGGTTCTCCGGGCCGGCGCCTGCAACTCTACGCGAGCGGGGGCGATGCGATCGGCCCCGTGGCAATGGGACGGGAGTTGGACCGGATTCAGCACCTGGGCATCGACCTGGTCAAAATCCGCGCGCGCCATCAACACACCGACAAGGCGCGATGGTGTCAGCAACACGCCGCCCAGTGCGGCATCCGGGTTGCGATCGACATGACGCAAAATCTCGTCGTGCCGTCGCAATCGATCGCGGACATCCAGCGATTCCTCTTTGAAATCACCGACGGTGGGCGCGACGCGCCCCCGGTATTCCTCGAAGAGGCTCTGGGTCCGGAAGCAATCAACCAATATCCCCGGCTCCGCCGGGAGGTGGCCGCGGTTCCGATGGCGGGCGGAGAAATCGTGACGACGGCGGCCGAGCTTTGTCAGCGGATCGAGGCAGGTTGCTACGATATCGCCCAACCGGACGCGACCGTCATCGGCGGCATTTCCGCCGTGCTTGAGGTGTTCACCACCGCCCAGCGATGTGGCGTCGAGGTCTACGTGCACTGCTGGGGTGGACCCGTTAGCATGATGGCGAACTATCACGCGGCACTCGCGGGCGGCGGGACGATCGCAGAGTGGCCGATCAAGTCGTATCCGCTGCGCGACGCGCTGGTCACTGTCCCGTGGCAGGTCGCAGGCGGTCGGCTCACGCTGCCTGGGATCCCCGGGCTCGGGGTGAGGCTCACCCCGGAAATCGAACTAATGTACCCATTTCGTGAAGACGCCGTCTACCGCTGCTTGGTTGATCCTTCACAGGTGCCGGTGACCAGCTGGCCTTCGCCTACCCGATGAGTGCCCCACGTTCAGAACTTTCCTCCTCTGCCAAGCCCGTGAGCTCCGATGAAGTCGACAGCCGACACGGCGGCGAAAGCAACCTGTCGATCTGGCGGTATGTGCCCACGCTCTCACTCGTCCGCGGCTTTTGCTACGCGTTCGTGATGATCACATCGGCGACGTTCTTCAAAAGCATTGGCTTGGAGAATGCCGTGATTGGGTACCTGTCGCTATTCTCATTGCCCGCGTCGCTGAAGTTCCTGTGGGCACCCGTCGCAGATTCATACGGCAAAAAGCGGACGTGGGCTTTGGTCGCGGGCACCTTACACGTCGTGTGCGTTTCCGCGATGGCGGCGGTTTTGCTCAACGAGCCGTTGCAGGTCGGGCTGCTGATTTTCTTCTTCGCCTTGTGCGCGCTCGTTTACGGCATTTCTGATTTCGCCGGCGACGGCTTCTTTGTTTGCGCCGTGCCGCCGGCAGCGCGGTCGGCCGGCATTGTCCTCCTCACCGCGTTCTCTCGCAGCAGCATCGCTTTGCTCAGCGGAGTTATTTTCTGTGCCGGGTTTTTCTCGGATCGCTTCCATTCACTGCATCAAGGTTGGGCCACCGCCTTGGGAATCCTCGCGGGGGGTGTCCTGCTGCTGACCATCTACAATGCCTTCGCGCTCCCTCGTCCCGCCGCGGACCGCCCGGCACGTCCGGACGGCGGGGCGATTCCGTGGAAGGAAATTTTTCGCAGCTATCAGCAGACGCCGCGTTTTTGGATTGTCATGGCCTACCTGGTGACGCTCCGCCTCGGCGAAAATCTCGTGATGCGAATGTCACAGGTCTTCTTCGTCGAGGCCCGCGACCAGGGCGGTCTTGGACTGTCACTTCAACAGATCTCTTTTGTCGGCGCCGCCAGCCTCGCCGCGATGATCACCGGAGGCGTGCTGTCGATGGCGATCATCAAACGCTTCGGAGTTCGGAAGACGATGATTCCGCTGACGCTCGCGATGCTCTTGCCGAACGCGTTCTATCTGCTGCTCGCCCTGTTTCCGAGTTACGAGGGGATCGCGTTCAACCTCGGCAGCCTCACGTGGCACGTGCCCCAGGTTGCCATCGTATCGATTGTTCACTGCATCGAGAACCTGGGCTACGGCCTCGGCTTCACCTTTTACTTCTCCGTCATGGTGGCCCTGGCCCACGGGAAGTTTCGCGCCAGTCACATGGCGTTCGGCAATGCCGTAATGCTGCTCGGCGTCATTGCACCGAATTCTGTTGGCGGGCTGGTCCAGCAAGTCGCGGGCTGGCCCGCGCTGTTCGCCATCGCACTGCTCTGCTGCATTCCGGGCTTCGTCCTCACATACTATCTTCCACCCGCGGTCGTGGACACCGACCAACCCAGAAAGGCCACTGCTTAAGCCGCAACCATGCAGTCGAGATCGAAGCATCGATGTAGCATCGGTCGTGAGACCGATGACCGGCGCGCCCCACCGCGCTTCCCCCGTCTCACGATGGTGGCGGCTTCCGACTGCATGGATCCGGCCCAGCGCATCGATAAATCGGTCAGCGCAGCGCAAAGCCGTCTGCTTCCCCGCCTACTCAGCCCCCCTTCAACATGAACATCAAACACCCCATTTCGATTCTTTCCGCGCGATGCGTCGTCACCGGATTTCTGTTACTCGCATCCATTGTCCCTGCAGCCGCAGGAGAATCCTTTCTCAACCGCACGACTCTCTGGGAATCCGGGGTTGATGGCTACGCCCGGTATCGGATACCGGGAATCGCGATCACCGCCAAGGGCACGGTGCTGGTGACCTGCGATGCGCGGAAAGATCCGTCGCTCGGCGACTGGTCAGACATCGATCTCTTTCTTCGCCGAAGTCCGGATCTCGGCAAAACGTGGGAAGCGCCCCAGAAACTTGCGCACCGTGGGCTTCATCCCGGCCTGAAGGTCGAACCGAATCCGGCGATGGTCGGCCGAAAAATGGGCGCGAAGGATCAATTCCCCTTCAACAATCAGACACTGGTGATCGACCGGAAATCCGGCGATATCCTCTACGTCTACTGCATCAACTATGACCGCTGCTTCCAGCGACGCAGTGCCGATGAAGGGGTGACGTGGAGCGTCCCGGAAGAAATCACCACCGCCCGCGAGGACCTCCGGAAACTCTATCCCTTTACCGTCTTTGCGACCGGTCCGAATCACGGAATTCAACTGACGAATGGACGGCTCGTAATTCCCGTCTGGCTGTCGACGGGCGGCGGCGAAGGCGGCCATCGTCCCTCCGTCGTCAGTTCGATTTTTAGCGACGACGGTGGCCACACCTGGAAGGCAGGCACGATCGCCGCTCAGGAAGTCGATCCACTTGTCAATCCGAGCGAAACCGTCGCGGTCGAGGTTCCGGGCGGGGTGATGTTCAGCCTCCGCACCGAGTCACTCCAGCATCGTCGCGGAATCACCTACAGCCCGGATGGGGCGACTCAGTGGACGCGGCCGGAGTTCGTGAACGATCTCGTCGATCCAGTCTGCATGGCCGGCATCGATCGCCTCTCATGGGGCGGCCCGACCAGCAAAAGTCGATTGATCTACTCCCATTGTGACAACGGAACGGAAGCGGACCCTCGCAGCCGGTCACGTTTCTTCATTCGCAAAAACCTCACCGTCCGTCTGAGCTACGACGAGGGTCGCACCTGGCCGATCAAGCGCGTGCTAGAACCCGGCCTCGCCGGATACAGCGATCTCACCACGGCGCCGGACGGCACGATGTTCTGCTTCTTCGAGCAAGGTAGCACGACGGCGAATGGGACGAAGTCGCTCGTTCTCGCCCATTTCAATCTCGAGTGGTTGTCCAACGGGCAGGATTCACTCACTCAACCATGATCACGACCAACGTCCTCCCATCATCCCGTCACGCGTCGTGGACGGCGATCCTGGCCGCGATCACCTCGATGGCGGTTGGCGCCGCACCGGAACCGATTTTACCGGAGATCATGGTGAATGATCACCTGCTCTCGACGAGTGCGCTACCGCCACCACTACGGGTGCAACCAGAACTCGGCATCGCGACCTTCCCATGGGTCCACGGTACGATCTTGGTGGAAGCAAGCAGCCGGGAAGGAGGACTCTACGAAACGCGAGCGACGGTGACGCCCGGCGGAGACTATCTCCTGATGTTCCCTGACGGCGGGCACTACGGCGGCAAAACGACCAAAGTGAACCGACTGCTCGCGATGCGCTCCTCGGATCGCGGCAAGACGTGGACCACGCCCGCCGAGGCCTTCGACATCGATTACAACCAGCATGGGTTTGTCCCGCTGATCCCGAAAGGCGGCAGGCGTATTTATGCTTTCGGTACGCAACCGGTGTGGAACGAGTTCACGGTCGAGCACGGCAAAGGTGAGAATGCCCCCATCGGGTTCCGATATTCCGACGACGACGGGCGGACCTGGTCCAAGATACAACTGATTCATCCGGAGAATGCCCCGGGCTACCGCGGGATGTCGGTCATGCGCATGACGGAAACGGACCGGGGTACCTGGCTTTTGGGTACGCACGATGCGGATTGGAGCGTCACACCGCTGCAGACTCATCTGTACGTTCTGCGCTCAACGGATCGTGGCCGGACGTGGCGATTGCTCCCGGGCAAGCCACCCGGTGGCTGGCAGGCACCCGGCTTTGGTCGGATGGATGAAGGGCGTCCGCTTGCACTCGGCGGTGGCAAGGTGCTCATGATGATGCGAACCCCCGAGGGCCATTTGTGGGCGAGTCGCAGCGAGGACGACGGGCTGACGTGGACGGATCCAAAGCCCACGCCGCTCGTTCATCCGGACGCGCCTCCGATGCTGTTCACACTGGCTGACGGTCACACGCTGATCGCGTTTCATCACAACCGATCGCATACCAATTCGAGCGCTCTCGACGGGCAGAACAAAGTGATGATGGCGGATCGCTCCGAAGTCTGGCATTCGATCTCAAAAGACGGTGGCGTCACGTGGAGCGAACCACGCTTCGTTTTCGTCAATGTCTTGGGCGAAACGCTGCCGAACGCATGGCGGAACTACAACTGCTCCTACCTCGATGCATTCGCCGATCGCGGAACCCTGCACGTGTTTCTGCCGCATCGTTGGCAACGCGTGCTTCACCTCACGATCGAGGAGTCCGACCTCACGAAATTCCCCACTGCGAAGGAGCTGTGGAAATAAGGCGTTCAAGACACAACTCTAGCACCGGCTACGAGGTCATTTCAATCGCTCTAGGCCGGATCCATGCAGCTGAAAGTAGCCACCGTCGTGAGACGGTGGAAGAGCGGTGACGCGCGTCGGTCATCGGTCTGGAACTCAGGATTGACGGGAACGGAACAAGCGATCCGTCACCGCAGAGACCTCGGAGTGACGCCGATCAAAACAATTAAGCCAACTAAACCACCCGTTCCCATCCGTGACCATCTGCGAAATCCGTGGTCGGATCGAAATTCCGGCGCCCGTTTATCGCTGAATGAATTGACCACTGAGTTCGCAAAGGATCGTCAAACGCGAGGCCGCGTTCTCCTCCCCGAACCAAGGCACATCCCCGCGGTAAAACTCGGACCTTCCGTACCGAACCCATTTCAACCCCGCGTACGTACGTCCTAGAGCCTTTAAAACAAGACTGTAGCCGAGTTCCTGTCATTGCGAGAAGCGCAGCGACGAAGCAATCCAGCTGGATCGCCACGGCGCGCTGCGCGCACCTCGCGATGACAATGAGGCGGCGTCCGGCTAC
>JBDSPT010000278.1:0-4517 GCA_039930205.1 Opitutus sp.
GACATGGTCCGAGTGAAGCGCGCGATGGCGGGGAAGAAAACGCGTTTGGTGGGACCCAACTGTCCTGGGATTGTTACGCCTGGAGTCGGTAAGGACTCGAATGGCGGTTGCCGCATCGGCATCGCGCCCGGCTACATCCACAAGCGTGGTCACGTCGGAGTCGTCTCCCGATCGGGTACCCTCACGTACGAGGCCGTGTTTCAGTTGACCTCGAAGAACATCGGCCAGACGACCTGCGTGGGCATTGGCGGCGATCCGGTCAATGGGACGTCGCATCTCGACGTCATCAAGCTCTTCAACGCGGATCCCGAGACTCACGGCATCATCCTGATCGGTGAGATCGGCGGAACGGCAGAAGTGGAAGCCGCTCGCTGGATCAAAGAAAACTGCAAGAAGCCGGTTGCCGGATTTATCGCCGGATCGACCGCACCTGCGGGCCGCCGTATGGGGCACGCAGGGGCCATCGTGGGTGGCGCCGAAGATACCGCTGCGGCAAAAATCGCGGTGTTTGAGGAATGCGGGATCGAAGTCGCGGCAACGCCGTCGGACATGGCAGACGCCCTCCTGCGCTCCGCGAAAGCTCGCGGAGTCACGCTGACTTAATCGGGAGCCAAGCTCGAATTCAGGCCGCTATCAGAAAGAAGCGGCTTTTTCGCGCCTTGCCGCCGCGTCGTCGTTGCGGTTCAAAGGACTCATGCGCCACCCCCGCCGACTTGGTTTTCTCGTCCTGTTTTTTTCATTGGTTGTAAGCTCCACGCAGGCGCACGCGCCCGCGACGGACATGTTGGCTGCAGCCAATTCGTTTCTCACCGGCATCTCGCCCGAGCAAAAAGCGAAGGCCACTTACCCACTCACCGACAAAGAACGAGAGAACTGGAATTTCGTCCCACTCGCGAGAGCCGGACTGCCGTTGAAGGAGATGACTTCCGCGCAACAAGACTTGGCGATGGGATTGTTGCGGACTGGTCTCAGCCACCAAGGATCCGCCCGCGCGGAAGCGATTATGGCGATGGAAAACGTGCTTAAAGCGCTCGAAAACGGTGCGGCACGGCGCGATCCGACGCTTTACTATGTGACGATTTTCGGAACGCCCGCGGCGGACGCGACGTGGGGCTGGCGGTTCGAGGGACACCACCTGTCGTTCAACTTCACTGTGTTTTCGGGGTCGCATGTATATTTCACGCCGTCGTTCATCGGCAGCAATCCGGGCGAGGTTCGAAGCGGGCCGAAATTGGGTCTGCGCGTTCTGGCCGAAGAAGACGATCAAGGTCGCGCCTTGATCCAGTCACTGGACGAAAATCAACGTCGCATCGCCATTTTCGATACGAAGGCGCCTGGCGAGATCATCACCGCCAACCAGCATCGAGTGACGGCGCTTTCTCCGGTGGGGATAGCCGCGAGTGCGCTGAACGCGAACCAGCGCGATGCGTTGGTCGCCTTGACGAAGTTGTACTTGAATCGGTGCCGCTCGGAACTGGCCGAGGCGAAATGGACAGAGATGAGTTCACACGGATTGGATCAACTCACGTTTGCTTGGGCGGGCGGTGTGGAACGCGGCGAAGCTAACTACTACCGGATTCAGAGTCCCACTTGCCTGATCGAGTTCGATAACTCGCAGAATCAGGCGAACCACATCCACACCGTTGTGCGTGATTTCAAAGGCGATTTCGGTCACGACCTCCTCGCGGAACACTACGCCGAAGAGCACAAGAAGTGATCCGCGCAATGCGGTGTCGCGGTCCCTCTCAAGCGGTCGGAGGAATCTACGTTGTCCTCTGATTTAATCATGAGACGGAGTAGCAGTCGTCGCCGGCTTTGAAGTCTTCAAAGTCGGTCCTCCAGAACGTGGCCAACCGTCAGCATGTCGGAGTGATCTTCGACCAAGACAATCCGAGTGCCATCGGACGAGCCATCCTGCTTTGAATGCAGTGATCCGTTCACCGCTCGCGGTAAGTGGTCTGGTGCATTGTATTGAGTAGTCGGATCCTCGAATGCCGCAGGAATGCGGGTCCTCCGGGCCAGCGGGTGAAGACGATTCGGCTTCTTCGACCCTTCCGGCTACATTCTTTCCCATCATTCCAAAAAAATGCTGGACAGGTCCATTTCGGTTTACACAGTCGGCGATGCATCAGGAACGAGTTGGCCCTCAAAAGCCGACTCCGCCAACCGGGCCGGGAGCGGCCACGGTGGATCGGGGGAGACCCCGGATGTGCGCCACTCGCAAGAGGGGCGAACCAAGAACGCTCCCGAAGACGAAACCGATCTGATGCCCAGATCGGTTTTTTGTTTTCAAACCCTGATGCGCGAACCTGCCAACCACAGATCCTCACGCATCATGACCTCGCTCACGAAACTCCCCGGCCTTCGCGTCGACGCGGAAAATCCCAACCATCACCTGTGGGATAACCACGGGACGTGGTTTTTGCATTATACGATCCACCCCACTCCCCTCACCAAGGAGCGGATTCGGCGGTCTCTCGGCACAAAGGATGTCCGTATTGCCCGTGAACGGCGGGACAACTTCTTCGCGATGCTCGCGAGCAACGCGGCCGCCAAGACCGCTCCGCAGCCGCTGCAGAAAGACGCTGCGGCGTAATCGGCCCGACGTCAGGCCACCTTCGGATCAGACCGCTTTGGTCTGCAGGTGATCATATGCGCGCTCGCCAGGGTCGCGCCGCAAAGCCACTTCGAGTGGCTTTTTTGTGCCCAGAAAACGCGATTCTAACGTGGGCGCGATGCCCCTTTGCCATTTTGAGTACCCCGGCCGGTCGCGCGCCCTGAAAATCCTGCTCGATTGCTTCGTCGGTGCGCTTGTCGCAAAGACCAGCACCAAGTTCCCGAAGGTTGAAACGGCTCAGAGGGTTACGGCACGGTCAGCTGCTGGCCGATGCGAAGCGCATTCTGCCCGCGGAGTACGTCACGATTGGCGGCGTAGATCTCCGTCCAGCGACTGCCGGTGCCATAGTATCTCACGCTGATCCGCGTCAGCGACTCACCATCAGCGACGGTGTGGATGCGAGCAGTTGCGCTGGATCCCGATGGCGAAATCGACGCTGTTGGCGTGGGGATTGGCGACGGCGAGACCGCCGAGATGCCACTACTTACGCGAGCAGCCGACGCGATTTGATCCAGCGTCCCCTGCGCCTGACGCAGTCGGGTCGAGACGATGCTGTTTTCCTGCCGCAAGGACGTGATTTGATTTTGGCGGTCGGCTTCCAGCGACTGCAACCGAGCTGCCAGGCGCGCATTGTCACTTTTTGCACTGAATAAATTCCGCTGCATTGCTTCCAGCTGACCTGAGAGTTTTGCCAGGTCACCGTTCTGCTGCTGCGCCGCCGCCAGGGTCCGTTCGAGTTCGGGCACGCGATCGCTTCGTGTGCGTAAAATCGCGATCTCCGCCAGTTGCACTTTGAGTGCTTCATTATCTCGATTCACGTTTGCGACCGTGGCGGTCAGCTCTGCGACTCGATTCGCCAGCACAGCTGCCGAGGCACTTTCGTCCGCAGATTTCGCGGCTGCGCGAGTCGCTGATGCCGTCTCTTCGTCAGCTTTGCTCAAGGCCAGTTTGGCGTCGGCCAGCTGCTGATCAGAAGCGGCCAGTCGATCCGTCAGCTCTTTCACCGAAGCCGCCACTGCATCCTGTTCATTCGCGGATAGCCGTGACGACTCTGCCTGCTTCTGCACCGCAGCCAGCGATTCAGTGGCGGTACTATTATCCTGCAAAAGCCTTGTACTGTCAGATCGGAGACGATCGCGCTGACTCGTCACTTGTTCGTTGGCTGCAGTGAGGGTCTGGACGCGGGCCACGAGTTCCGCCTTCTCAGCGGCGAACGCGCGGGTCTGCGCGGCCACTTCATCCGCGGCTTTGAGGGCCTGCTGCAGGTCTCTGATTTGACCGTCTAACCGAGCAATTTGTTCGGCCCTTGTCTTTAGGCCCGCTTGCAGCGATTGGCGCTCTTTCTCCCACGCGGGCGTGTTCGTACTGGAAAGTTTTGCTGCAGCTACCGTCACGGCGGAAGCGCGCGCCTCCTCTGTGAGTTTCGCATTCTCCTGGGCCAACCGAGTGCGCTCTTGTCGAAGTGCATCGTTCGCAGCGGTCGATTCCTGGTCACGCTTCGAAATCTCCGCCAGCTGGGCCTGCAAAGCAGCGAAGCGCGTTTTCGCCTGCTCGAGCTCGGGACCGGGATTCGGCGCGCTCGTGGCCGACGGCGAATGTGACCCCGCAACCGCGGCCTGCGCCCCTTGTCGCAACGCCATCGGACTCATCCGTGCGACGCGATCGCTCCATTTGCTCAACGCACCCGCAGCTTCGGTGCGAGCCGTTTCCAGGGCGTGATTCGCTTCCGCCAGTTTCGCCTGATGTTCGTCAGCACGTTGGCCCGTGCCGACCCCGGATCCGTCTCTGCCCAGCGTACTCAAGGTCCGCTCTGCCGCGAGAACAGCGCTCCGTGTGCGCACGACGTCTGCCGCATTTGAAAGCAGATCTCCGAAGTCAACGACGAGACGCGACGTCGATG
>JBDSPT010000279.1:0-4117 GCA_039930205.1 Opitutus sp.
GTCAAATGCGTGGGTCTGGCTTCCCTCTCTCTGTGCCTCCGTAGTTGAAACGTCTTTCCGATTTCGGGGCCGGTAGAGCAATGCGCGGGAAACTATGCTTTCACACCGAGATGGAGCTCGTTTCGCAGATAGGCGATGGATCGTTCGATCTCCGATTTCTGGAACGCTTGTTCTGCGGCGAGTTTCTCCTTCGGATCAGAAGGAGCTTTGAACGGGACAATCGGCTTTCCGCGTTTCGCCAGCGCTTCGAACTTAGCCAGTTTTTCAGGGCGCTTGTCGTAGTGCTGCCAAAAGTCGGGCTGCTTGTACGGGAACGTCCGCGCGAATCCTGAAATCGTCTCGATCATGATCGGGACGCTGGGACACAGCTCCTGCCACCGAGCCGCCCACGTCTTCCAGTCCAACAAGCCGTCGCCGGCAGCAGTCCACTGGACGACCGCGCCCTCGGGAACATCCCACACCATGCAGTCGCGGAGACTCGAACAAATGGTCACGGGCCCAAGGGTCTCGAGGACGTCCATCGGGTCTTCCAGGGTCCACGCGGCGTTCCCCGAGTCGAGGTTGGCGCCCACGAAATCCGTGCCCGCCTGTTCGATCAGCTGGCGCGTTTCCCAAGAGTGCATATCGCCGCCGTGGTTCTCGATGGCGATTTTGATTCCCGATTTTTCCGCATCACGCTGGCAGGCCTTCAGCACGGCGACGGTGTCCGTGATGCGCGCCTGAATACCACCGGGCGATTTTCGGTCTTCCATGTTGCCGAGAATGACACGAGCCGTGGGTGACCCGAGTGCCTGGGCCACCCGAATCGTGAGGCGCAGATGCTCTTCAGCCGTGCCCCACTTGTTCTTAAACGTCCTGGACGTCGGGCAAATGCTCCAGCTCCCAACGTAAAGTTGCACGCCGGCTGCATCCGTCTGCCGCCGAACGTCACGCAGGGCGGACTCCTCCAAACTATCGTAGGCGTCCAGATCCGAAATAAAGAGCGTATCGCATTTCAGCGAAGCTGCGTAATCGATCAGCGCGGGCGCTTTCCATTGCATCGCTCGCACGGAAAAGTTGTCGAGCCCGAGCTTGATCGGCGGAGTAGGCGCTTGGCTGGAACTGGACGCGCCGCGGAGCGGACGCAGCACGGTCGAAGCTGCCGCGGCCGTGGCGAGAGTGGAAAGGAACGTGCGACGGTGCATGGGGTGGGAACGCAGCGCCGAGCAAAACGCGTCGCGAACGCTTGTCGATGCTGCGTTGGTGTGGGGATTACCGGCGCTCACGCTGTCGGACGGCCGCGGCAAGCAGAGGCGGGTCGGACGACTTCCGTTTGTCTTTCTGCGACGCCGCAAACACGCAGAGCCGTGGGGCGGTCTGCGCCGATGAACGTTTAGAGTACCTGTCGTGCTGAGACCGGGACCAACGTTGCGTGTGGCGGATGGACCATGAGCTCATCGTGTGATGGTGAGGAGCGCAGCGACGGTGCCATCCCTCTGAAATTTCAGCTGGATGGCCACGCCGGCAAGCCGGCTCGCAATGACAAAGCGGAACGGTTCATCAGCAGCGGGGCGAGGCAGCCCGCTATGCCCTTCCACTCAAACTCCGCCTCCCTCCTCGCGGAACTTCCGTCGGCGCGGCGGCTCTATGGCGGGCTCCCTCCCATACCTGCGTTGTGACTACCAAGCTTACCAGCGGCAGCTTCAGCCGATACGTCCTGATGGCCGTCAGCATTGCCGGCCTGGTTTATCTCGGCTGGAAACTCATCGACGTCGCATTGCTGGCGTTTGGCGGAATTGTATTCGCGGCGGTACTGCGGGCATTGGCCGGCCTGTTCGTGTCCCGATTCAAATGGTCGGAGCGCTGGAGCCTCGTTCTGGTTTTGTTTCTGCTGCTCCTGCTGTTTGGTGGTTTGGCGTGGATGTTCGGCGCACAGCTTCTCGCCCAAGCGGAACAGCTTCGCACCGAATTGCCCCGCGCCGTCGGTACCGTGCAGGAGCGCATAGAGGAGTGGAGCGGCGGCCGCATCAAACTGAGCGGATTCCAGCCGCCATCTGACACCGCCAAGATGGTGGCGAATCTAGCAAAGGTTGCCGGTCTCACGGCCGGGATCGTAGGCCATGCGGTCATCATCTTTTTTGTGGGCCTCTATTTCGCGTTCGATCCATATGTTTACGTCCGCGGTGTGGTCCGACTTGTGCCGGTCGATCATCGAGAAGCGGTCCGATCGGCGCTGACTTCGGCGGGTGACGCGCTGCGCAAATGGTTAATTGGACAACTTGCTTCGATGACTGCAGTCGGCCTCCTCACCGGGATCGGGTTGGGTTTCGCGCACGTGCCACTGGCGCTGGCCCTTGGCGTCCTGGCTGGTCTGCTCGACTTCATCCCCGTGGTGGGGCCGATTCTGGCGATTGCGCCGGGGTTAATCCTGGCATTGTCGGTTGATCCGCGCACGGCGGTCTGGGCGGCGGTGGTGTACATCGGCGTGCAGCAGCTCGAGAATCACGTGATCGTGCCGCTCGCTCAGCGGTGGTCCGTGCAGTTGCCGCCGGCCATTTCGATTCTGTCGATTGTCGGGTTTGGTCTGCTGTTCGGCGTGATGGGCGTACTGTTCGGAATGCCGATGACGGTCGTCGCGATGGTGCTCGTGAAAAAACTTTACGTGGAACGCGCGCTGGAAGGCGGTCGTCGCCGTGCGTCAAATTCTCCAGGCGTGGTGTCGCCGACCGTTTCGTAGAGTCGAGTGAGAGAGGGGATCACCCTCGCAGATGTGCCGGACTGGTTGCCTGAGCCGTACGCACTGGCCCTGAAAGGCGCGTGGGAGGCGTCTGCTGCACGCTTCGCTGAGCACGAAATGTATTTCGATCGCGCGCTGCAGCTGGCGAGAGGCGACGCCGCCTCGGTCAGTCACTCACGTCAGCTGCTAACGGCGGTGGGCGCGACCGTCCCGATCACGGCACTGGATCGCATGTCCGTGCAGAAATCAAAGACGCGGACGAAATAGCCGGGGATGGAAGCGGAGGAGCGGACCACGAAAGACAGGAAGCATGCGAAAATGAAACCTGGGACGAGATTGGATTTCGCGTTGGCCGTTGGTTTCGTGGTTCAAAAGGCCGGGCTCTGTATCAGCAGCGTTGATTCAGAGCAGCGCGAGACGGCGTGATCAGCCATTGCGCCACTGATCGATGATCAAGCGGGCGATGGTTCCCGGACGCGGGATTTCGGGGAGGGCTGTTCGTTCGAACCAGGCGGCTTCTTCGATTTCCCTGCCGTCGACGGCAATGTCGCCGCTGACGTACTGAGCGCGGAAGCCGACCATCAAGGAATTTGGAAACGGCCAGGGTTGACTGGTGACGTACTCCAGCGAACCGATGACGATTCCCGTTTCCTCGTGCACCTCGCGCACGGCCGCTTGCTCGAGGGTTTCGCCGGGATCGACGAAGCCGGCCAGCAAGCTGAACATACCGGGGCGGAAGTTGCGGTTGTGCGCGAGCAGGAGTTGTTCGCCCTGAGTGACCGCCACGATCACCGCCGAGGAAACGACCGGGAAGAAAACGGAATTGCACTGAGGGCAACGGCGCGCGCGTTCTTCGGAAACGATGGCCGTGGGCGTTCCGCAGACGCCGCAGTACCGATGGCGACGCTCCCACCATAAAAGCTGGCGGGCGCAGCTGATCGCCTGCCATTGAGCAGGAGTAAACACCGCGAGCAGTGCCCGGGTCTCGTGCCAGGCGAAGCCGCTGGGCGCTGACGTCTCGGCATCGTCGATGATCACCGCCCAGAGCGCACGCCCCTCGATCAAACCAAGGTGGACTGCTTCGACATTAACCTGTGACCATTGCCGGATCGTCGAGTAGCGGGGAAGCACGACCACCTGGGCGACGTTCGGCTCGGCCAGCAACCGATCGCCTTGGATGACGAGAAGGCAGTCGTCGGGCTTGGGTGTCGCGGCAAGAGAATGGAGGTGAACGAAAGACATCGTCGAAGGAAGAAGGAATGGGCGAGTAAGCCGAAAGACGGAGAGATTCGGTATTGATTCAATGGTTGAGCTTACGGTTCCAGGTAGTCCTCGCGCGTGAACTGACGGCTTTGCGCGGTGTACTCCTGCAACTCAATCAAGTTTCCGTCGGGGTCTTTG
>JBDSPT010000280.1:0-2761 GCA_039930205.1 Opitutus sp.
AACGGCGCCGCGGGCAAACCGGTTTGGTTGTACAACGTGGCCAGCGGGTTCGCCTGCCAGGCATAACTTGCATAAACGGGCGCGCTCGCTTCGGCGGCGAACGTGGCGCTGGCGAGGCACAGCGAAACGAGAAGGAGAAAACGATGAACGAGAACCATGAGGGTGGGGAAGTGAAACGCTTGGACGCGCGTGGTCGGCGTTGGTTGCGATGGAATCGCGCTGGTCTTCGGTACCAGCAACTTCTATCCGCAGGAAGTTGTACGCACATCAGAATGAGCCGCACCCCCACGCGTAGTCGGAGGTGGTCCGGCACCGACGCGAGGATTAGGACGATCGACGGGCTGCATGCCGAGACTCCAAATCAACGCCGAGCGTGGATTGAAAACGCAATGAACCCTTCGTGTCATGGCGAGGAGCGAAGCGACGCGGCCATCCAGCTGAAATTTCAGCTGGATGGCCACGCCGGCGGACCGGCTCGCGATGACAAACTGGGCTGTTCCGCATTGGCGTAGCGAAATTACCGAGTCGAAGGCGACGGGCTCTATCCAGCGGGCTCCCGCGCAATCCGAAACCTGAGCAGTCCGCCATCGTTCCAAGCCCGCACGAGCGCGCTGCCTACTTCCTTGACGCCGGGAAATGCGCCGCACCACGCTGAGTCCAATGCAGAGCGGCATCAGTTGGCGGAACCCTGGGGCTGTACCGTTGATCGACGGTCGCAAGCAGCGGCTCGCAGGAGTCGCCATCGGATTGGCGACGCTCGTGCTGCTGGTCACGAGTTGCCACTTCGCCCGACCGCGGACCTTCGTGCCACGCAAGGGCGACGAGATTGTCGTGGCCGGACAATTGTTTCACACCGGCACGCGCGTGATCACGTGGATGGATCCGGGCGGTTATGACGGCTACCGGGTCGAGCGACGCTTCAGTCCGTTTGCGGAGAGCGGCTGGGACCAGTCGAAGGCGGCGGTCAAAGATCTTGGCGGCCCGAATCGATTCGGGATGCGCTCGGCCACGTTGACTGCCGAGGAGATCGAGCGCGTGCGCGGCGGAGGATGGGACTTGAAAACGCTCCAGCTCGTCGTCGACCAGTTCGTGCTCCACTACGACGTGTGCGGTGTAAGCAAGGCCTGCTTCAACGTGCTCCATGATCACCGCGGATTGAGCATCCACTTCATGTTGGATATCGATGGTACGATTTATCAGACGCACGATTTGAAGGAACGCGCATGGCACGCGACGATCGCCAACACTCGCTCCGTCGGCGTCGAGATCGCGAACATCGGAGCGTACCCTCCCGGCGAAACGAAGCTCATCGACGAGTGGTATGGCCGGGACGAGAATGGCACGACGGTGATCCGAATCCCCGGGCGGATCGGCGATCCAATGATTCACACCAAGGATTTTGTGGGACGGCCCAGTCGACCCGGGCCGGTGCGTGGTGTGGTTCAGGATACGGAGCTGGTGCAGTACGACTTCACGCCGCAGCAGTACGCGGCGCTGATCAAGCTTACCGCGGCGCTCTGTAAAGTCTTCCCGAACGTCTCCTGCGACATTCCGCGCGATGACCAAGGTCAGATCATCACGAAGAAGTTGAGCGACGAGGAGCTCACGAAGTTCCATGGGGTGCTCGGTCACTATCATATCCAGGCGAACAAGTCTGATCCTGGTCCCGCCGTGCAATGGGAGCGAATTATCACTGGCGCACGCGATTTGTTGAAGTAGTCACGGGAGGTGAGTTGCGGGTAGCGAGTTGAGGGAACGGAGGGGGCGGGCTTGTCCTTTGCGGTGGATCGAAACCGTAGGTAGCGCGCTTGCGCGCGGTTGGGAATGGCGGCGAATTCCGATCACGCGCGAGCGCGCTGCCTGCAAAACATCGGCCTGCGCCCGGACCTATCCGCACATTCGCGGCCGTTCGCGTGATCTGCGGGTAAACCCTCCGGCCATCTACCCCGCCGCTACGCGATGATGCGGTCGACGACTTTGCCGTGAACGTCGGTGAGTCGGAAATCGCGACCTTGGGAACGAAAGGTCAGCCGCGTGTGGTCGATGCCCAGCAGACTCAGCACGGTGGCTTGGAGGTCATGCACGTGAACCGGATCTTTGATGACGTTGACGCCCAGGTCGTCGGTTTCTCCGTAGGTGAACCCGGGCTTTACGCCCCCGCCGGCCATCCAGGTGGTGAATGCATAGGGATGATGATCGCGGCCCCAGCGTTTGCGTTCGCCGAGCTCACCCTGGATGAAGGGAGTGCGGCCGAATTCTCCGCCCCAAATTACCAGCGTGTCATCGAGCAGGCCCAGACGTTTCAAATCCTGGACGAGCGCCGCACTCGGTTGATCGGTGTCACGACATTGGTCATACAGCTCGGTCGTCATCGAATTATGCTGGTCCCAGCCCGCGTGCATCAGCTGCACGTAGCGTGATCCGCGTTCGATGAGTCGCCGCGCCATCAGACAGTTGTGCGCGAAGCTGCCGGCCTGTCGGACTTGCGGACCGTAAGTCTCTAGAACATCCGGGGGTTCCTTGGAGAAATCAGCGAGGTCCGGTACACTGGTCTGCATCCGAAACGCCATTTCGTACTGAGAGATGCGTGTCGCGATCTCGGGATCACCGAAATCCTTTAATTTCAATTCGTTGATCCGCGCGACTTCGTCGAGGATCAGGCGTTTCGTCGCGGCATCCATCCCGCTGGGATTGTCGAGGTAGAGAACGGGTTCGGCGCCGCCGCGGAACTTGACGCCTTGGAACCGCGACGGCAGGAATC
>JBDSPT010000281.1:0-5279 GCA_039930205.1 Opitutus sp.
CCACGCTTCACGAGCGTGGCTGCATCTTTTAATAAAATGCTGTCGTTCGAGCCTACCGACGCCACGCACCGCCATGAGGCCGGGCGTGCCGGCGGTTGCGCACAATCCCAGACCGGTGCTCATTATCCGAACTCCCGGTAAAGTCTCACCCTTTCGCCTCGAACACGATGAGCACCTCGCGCGTCAACACCCTGCAGCGATTCCGCAATGAGACCTTTGATGTCTTGGTGGTCGGTGGTGGAATTGTTGGCGCGGGGGTCGCACGCGATGCCGCGCAGCGCGGGCTGACGGTGGCGCTGGTCGACCGTCACGACTTCGCCTTTGGTACGAGCAGCCGTTCCAGCCGACTGCTCCATGGCGGACTGCGCTATCTCGAACAGGGGCACATCAAGCTGGTGCGAGAGGCGAGCCGGGAGAAAACGATCCTTCGCGACATCGCACCGAATCTTGGTGAGCCACTCGGTTTTGTGTTTCCCGCCTACCGCCGAAACGGTCGGCCACTCTGGCAACTCAAGATCGGGGTCCGTCTCTACGATCTGCTCTGCAACGGGAAGAATTTTGGTCGCTCACGCGGCCTAACCCGGCACGAGACACTTCAATTACTGCCCGGCCTCGATACGGCAGGCCTGTTGGGGTCCGTCCAATACTATGATGCACTCACGAATGACTCGCGGCTCGTCATCGATACGTTGCGCTCGGCTGCGCAGCATGGAGCCGCCGTCTGCAATTATGTCCGTTTCTTAAAAGCCGACCACCAAGGTCCGTGGGCGTGCTCGCTGCGAGATGAGTCGAGTGGCGAGGTAATCACCGTGCGCGCCCGCACGGTCGTCAACGCGACCGGCCCGTGGGCACCGGAGATCGAGCGCAGTCAGGTGAAGCTTCGGCTCAGCAAAGGCATCCACCTCGTGCTTGAGAAGAAACGTCTCGGGATCACGGCGCCGCTCGTGTTGGCCGAGGGCAGCCGTATCCTCTTTGTCATTCCATGGGGCGAACGCGTGATCATCGGTACGACCGACACCGACTATACGGGACGGCCCGAGGACGTCGCAGTCGATCCCAATGACGTCGAGTATGTGCTCAACGCGGTCAACATGTCGTTTCCCACCCTCAAGCTGAGCGAGTCCGACGTCATCAGCACGTGGGCCGGAGTTCGACCCTTGATCGCTGACCCGAACGGTGCCCCATCCGACATCTCCCGTGCTCATGAGATTCATACCCCGGAGCCCGGATGGTGGGATGTGGCCGGAGGAAAATTGACCACGTATCGCCTGATGGCGGAGCACACCGTCGACCAGTTGTGCCGCCATCTAGGTGGAGGAAGGTTGCGATGTCGCACGGCCGCGACGCCGCTGCTCAGCGCTTCAGATCGTCGGTTTAGCAGCGTGGTGCCACCACCGATCACCCGCGAAGCGGTCGCGCACTATGTATTAAAAGAATGGGCACTGACCGTGGAAGACGTGATGATTCGTCGCAGCAGTTGGGGATTGTACCACAGCGCCGCGCTTGCTCGAACGGATGAAGTCGCCGGATGGATCGCACAGCTGCTCGCCGGGAACGCGAAGGAGGAAGCGCGTGGCAACGTCGATGGAATTCGTCCGGCCTTCCCGACAGCCTTTGAATAAAAGATGTAGCCACGCTCGTGAGAGCGGGGAGGTTTGCGCTCAGGGTCGGTCCGTCCACGCCGACGTGAAATGGGAACTGCACGGTGCTTTCGCAGGCACCCGCTTGCGGACGGTCCCGCGCTCGCAAGCGAGCTGCCGGCGTCGAACTTCGACTGCATGGGTCCGGCTGAGATCCACGCTCTCACGAGCGTGGCTACATTTATCATCCGACTGCTTTGGCAAAGCCGACGTACAGTGGCTCCAGCCCGCTTCCGTATCGCTCTCCGCCCGGTCGCCGCCACCACGCCACCGACCGCGAGCCAAGCGAGCGCATGCGTCGACGACATGGGCGAACTGGCAGTCGCGCCGCACAACTCCGGACCCGCAAGTCCAAGCGCGCTGCCCAAGCCGACGTACGCCAGCACGCACACGACGCATTTGGGCGTGAGCGCGAGCAGCGCCGCTGGCAGAAGCCAGCGCGCGGCTCGACGCGCGGCACCCGGAAACTCAGCTGCCCGCGATGGCATCGGCGGGTTGTTCATAGCGATCATGATAGCGCACCCAGTCCATCTTGTAGAACTTCGTGGGCTCTTCGTCGCGGCCCTTCGGCATAAGATCCAGAATCGCATAGGTACCCATGAACTGCTCCACGCCGCGTCCATACGTTGAATACGTATGATGGATGTCACCCCTGGCGTCCTTCGCGAACACGCTGAATCCCGGCGCTTCATCATTCGGGAATTCCGTGAGTTCGTAATTATAGTAGACCGTCTTGCGGGCCATCTCCTCCTCCGAGAAGGACACGTGGTAGTCGTAGTTGAAATCGTTCGCGTTCGACGACACCCAGTTGAACGCCCAACCCATCCGCTGCTTGAACGGCAGGATTTCCGCGAGCGGCGCTCGCGACACGACTGCGAGGGAAACGTCGCGCGCCTGCAGATGAGGCACCGTGGGTGCCAGATGATCGGCGATGAACGAACAACTCGGGCAGCCTTCATCCCACTCCGGTCCCATCATGAAGTGATAGACCGCGAGCTGATTGCGGCCGTTGAACAAATCCGCCAGCGCGACAGGGCCGTCGATCGAATCGAAGGTATACGACTTGCCGACTTTGATCCAAGGCAGTTCACGGCGCCGGGCCGCAATCCGGTCGTGCATCCGGGTGAGTTCTTTTTCTTCGCGGAGAAGTTCGCGGCGGGCGGCGATCCATTTGTCTTCAGTAACGATGGATGGTTTCTCGAATGAGTTGGTTTTCATAGGGACCTAGGACTGTGTTATAACTTACGACGACTGAGCAGTGGGATTTTCGACATCGATCTGTCGGAACAAGGCAGTGGCCTTGATCCGTTTGTCTGGCGTGGAAGGGATGATCCGCTTTTGAAGGCGGACCTCCGGAAATGGTTTTTCGATCAGCTCTGGGCGGCGATCCGCGCTGCGTCGTACTCAGGCTTCAGCTTCATCAAGATCGGCTAGAACGGCGGCGGCGGCGTGCCCGCGAGTAGCGCGATGAGCTGCGCGACGTGCGTACGATGACTACGAGGCTCGGCATACCCAACAGTCATTAAGTGTTTTCTTAATTAAGCAATATTTAAATGACGTTTCTTTGAGACGTTCTCGGTATCCTTGTCGGGCCGCGCTCGCCCGTTGCTCCCGTCAGCCCGCCCATCAAGTGAAGCGCGCACCGGGTCGACTCCGTTTGAAACCCGCAATGCGGGGACGATTCGCAGTCTGCATCGTCTGCGAAAGCGCTGCGACTGAGCCGATTTTGATTTGCCACGAAAATCGTCCACCAGCCACGATCCCCACCCCGTGACTTCCTCGCGGGATCGGCATGCTTCCACCAGTCGCTTTACGCTTCGCGCATCAGAGTCACGGTTACGGTACCCGTGTTGGCCTGACGCGCCTGGGAGCCAGCGCTTTGCTCTCGCTCCTCTTCGCATGGACTCTCGTTTCTGCGGACGCTGCCGATTCGGGCGGACTTTTCTTTGGCAGCCCACCCGATCCGGCTCGCTCGAAACATTACTACATCGCAGCCGAACCGACGCTCTGGAACTACGTGCCGTCTGGTCGCGATGAGATGTGCGGAGCTCAGCTGCCACCTTCTTACCAACGAGAACGGCTCGCCGGCAAAGTCCGGTATTTCCAATACACGGATGCCACTTTCACGACCAAGGTCGTCGAAACGCCCAGCCTTGGCATCCTTGGGCCGGTCCTGCGTGGCGTCGTTGGTGACCTGCTCGTCGTCACATTTCTGAACCGCGCGGGGCAACCGCTCTCGATGCATCCTCACGGCGTGAAATACGACAAGGACAGCGAGGGCGAGTTTTATCGGCCTGCGCCGGGCAAAGGCGCGTCGGTCGAACCGGGCGGAACGTTCACCTACGTCTGGCAACTGGATGAGGCGTCAGGTCCGCGGCCTGATGAGCCCAGCTCGAAGGCCTGGCTCTATCACAGTCACGTCGCCGGTGACGAAGAGATCAACCAGGGGCTGATCGGCTTCATCATCGTCACCGATCCACAGCGTGCCCGCCCGGATGGCACACCGACCGACGTCGATCGCGAGTTGGCCACGCTCTTCCTCATTTTCGACGAGAGCGGGCTCGGCTCCGACGCGAAGGAAGCGTATGAACAGGTGAACAACGGGAGCGGCGTTCCGGTGAAAAGCTGGGCCGAGATTCAGGAACGGCTCGAGATCGGGTCGCGCTCAGCGATCAACGGGCGCACGTTCGCCAACCTGGCCGGATTGGAAATGAACGAAGGAGAACGAGTGCGCTGGTACTTGTTCGCCCTGGGTTCGCAGCAGGATTTTCACTCCGCGCACTGGCACGGACAGCGCGTATTGGAAGAAGGGCGACGACGCACAGATGTCATCGAGTTGATGCCTGCATCGATGAAGGTGGCTGACCTGCTCGCAGATAATCCCGGCGACTGGCTCTTTCACTGCCATGTCGCCGAACACATGCGCGAGGGCATGTTCGCGCGGATGACGGTGCATCCGCGGGACGTCGTCGGCGCAGATCGTTCACCCGCCCACGCTTTTCTCGGTCTGGCCGGAGCCGCGAATACCTCTCTGCGCTTCACGCGCGCTGAGGTGATGGCGAACCCCGTGGTCGGCGGCAGTACGAACGCGTACGAAATCGCCCTGGAAGCGAACGCAACCGTCTTCGAAGCGTTCTCTGTGTTCCGACAGACGGTGAAGGTTCAGCTCGGAAAACAAACAATGACGTTTGCGCCCGACGTGCGCGGCTCGGCGCAGGTCTCTGGTCCCGCGGGTGGCACCCTTCGCATTCTCAATGCCGGTGCTCAAGGCGTCGTCTACGGTGGGTTGATGGAATGCGCGATCACTCTTCAGGGCACCGTCTGGGACGAGGAATTAAAACAACTCGGCTTGTCCGTGACGAACGCTGCGACGTGGAAACGTACGGTAGAGCTCGCGATCACCATCGGCGAAGCGCGGCACACAGCGTCAACGCCGCTGGTCTTCGTCGCGAAGGCACGCTGAGCGCACGGGTGGACTGACGGATTGGCTGCTGACGTTTGGAGCGGTTTAACTTAAACTGTAGCCGGACGCCGCCTCATTGTCATCGCGAGGTGCGCGAAGCGCGCCGTGGCGATCCAGCTGGATTGCTTCGCCGCTGCGCTTCTCGCAATGACAGGAACTCGGCTACAGTTTTGTTT
>JBDSPT010000282.1:0-3632 GCA_039930205.1 Opitutus sp.
ATACCGGCGTTGGAATTTCGGCTATATTACGATTCCCGGCCCTTACGAAAGTGGACTGCCCTCCATGTACTATGTCGTGCCACCGGATCCCACCTGGTCCAGGGAAAAGCAGGACGCCTACGTCCCCAGCCTGGGCAGTCTGCTCTTCACGTCCGTCCATGAAGTCTGGCCCGGACACTTCCTCCAGTATCTGCACGCCAACCGCGCGGCGTCGAAATTCGGTCAGGTGTTCGTTGGCTACGCCTTCTCCGAAGGCTGGGCTCATTACACGGAAGAAATGATGTGGGACATAGGGCTCAGCGAGGGTTCGCCTGAAATGCACATCGGCCAACTTGAAGAAGCCTTGTTGCGGAATGTCCGATTCATGTCCGCGATCGGTTTGCACACCGGGTCAATGACACTGGCGGAGTCGGAAAAACTTTTCCGCGAGAAAGCGCACAGCGATGAGGCCACGGCCGAACAACAGGCGCGACGAGGGACGTTCGATCCTGCCTATCTCAATTACACGTTGGGCAAACTCATGATCCGAAAGTTGCGTGACGACTGGTGTGCCCGCCGTGGAGGACGCGACGCCTGGAAAGAGTTTCACGACGAATTCCTTCGCCATGGCGGTCCTCCCATCCCTCTCCTGCGCCGGGCGATGCTTGGTCAGACCGACCAAGGTTCGCTGTTTTGAACCGGTTCAGAGTCGGCTGAGCACAGCCTGATGAACCGCACGCGCTGGATCACCGACCTCAGCGAGAACGGAAAAAGGACCCTCGTTCGGCACGTCGATCGTCTCGACGGGACTCTGCGCGTGGCGCAGTAATGACGCGTAACCCGCCATCATTTCCCGGGGCAGCTGTGATTCGTCCCCGCCGGCCATGGCGGGCGTGATCCGGCTCGCGTATCCAAAGTCGTAGTCCGCGGGCGTTCGCTCGCGAGCATAGGAACGCATGGCTGAGAGCTAGCAAGACAGGGGCCAGCGGTGGCGGCAAAAAAAAGCTCCGGGGCGTGCAAATGACGTGAGTCGATCGCAACGCATGAACGAGTAGAATCCTCCATTCGGTGTCCGGAAATATCGCCCTGCAGATTAGATTTATGCCCCGCCATTCACTCGGTCTCCGCCCCCATGCCAGGAAGAGCGCACCCGTGCTAAGTTACCGGTCAGCTTCATTCCGAACCCTCAATGGAAAGATCTTCTCATGAAAAACAAAAATAAATCCAACCAAGCGAACCGCGATCCAATCACGGGCGAGCCCGGATCACATCCCGTTGGCACCGCCGCTGGCGCGGCTGCTTTGGGAGCGGCGGGTGCCGCGACCGGCGCTATCGCCGGCCCTATCGGTGTCGGCGTCGGAGCTGCGGCTGGTGCGATCATCGGCGGCCTCTCCGGCAAAGCTGCCAGTGAACAATTCAATCCCACGGAAGCAGGCGACCTCGGTCGCTACATCGACTACAAAGTGGTCGATCTGAACGGCGACAAGCTCGGAACGGTTGACGCCGTATGGGAAGACCATACCGGCCAGCCCACGTATCTCGCTATTCGCACGGGCTGGCTGGGCCTGGGCAAAGCTCATGTCATTCCCGCTCGTCAGGCGCAGGTCGACGGGGCGTCCCGGAAGATCCGTCTTCCTTACACGTCAGACATGGTCAAGGCCGCACCAACATTCGACAGCGCACATGAACTCACCGAAGAGTCCGAGGCCAGCATCCGCCGGCACTTCGGCGATACGGGCGCGATCGGCATGGAAGACCGGCCTACCTACAACGAAGAGTACGTCGATCAACCGCGTCACAGCTCACGGGCGAAACCGGATGACGAAACCACGCTGCGTCTCAAAACGGAGGAATTGAAAGTCGGTAAACGCGAGGTGGAATACGGCGGCGTTCGCCTCCGCAAGATCGTGCGCACCGAAACGGTGAACCAACCCGTGCAACTCCAGCGCGAGGAAATCGTCATCGAACGCGTCCCCGTCCAGGGTGATCCGGTGGGCGCAACGGATGAAACCTTCACCGACGAGGAAATCTATATTCCTCTTCGTCGCGAAGAAGCCGTGATCGAAAAATCCGTTCGCACCACTGAAGAAATTCACGTGGGCAAACGGCGCGAAACGGATCAGCGGGACATCTCCGACACGGTTCGTCGCGAGGACGTCGAGATCGAGCAACAGGGCGGAGCTGAAACCGGCAAGACGACCCAAAGCGATCGGCGCGAACGGGGCTCTTCGACGGGCAAAGGCCGCGTGTTGTGACGTTCAGCCGTAAGATTTGCTAGCTTTCACAGCCACCAGGCCGACTCGGTCGCCTCGTGGCTTTTTCGTGCCTCGCAGGAAGGAGGGACCCGCACGAAAAAGCCGCGATCCCCAGGATCGCGGCTTGGCCTATGAACGAACTAACGAACCTTATTCCGTCGCGCTGCGAGTGCTATCACCGGCGCTCAGGATGCTGGTGAGATCGCTCGGTGCGACGTTCAGCGTGATGTGCTGGCTGCTTTGATCGAAGCCCAGCTGAGAGAGAGGCACTTGAATCATACTTCCACCCATCCCAAGTACGGAGCCCACGGATACGACGGCCGAGGGACCAGACATGCCATGCATGGAACTCATGGCCGGGGAACCGCTGGTGCCAGCGCTGCCAGGCGAGCCAGCGCTGCCCGACGAGCCGGAGCTACCGGATGAAACCGAGCTTCCGCTCGTTGCACCAACGCCGACGGAGCCACTGCCGGTCGATCCGGCGCCGCTCGCGTAGGTACCGCCGCTACCTGAGCTGCTGCCGGTCCCGCCGATGCCCGTTGAGCCGGCGCTGCCGGTCGCACTTGAGCCGCTCGAACCACTGCCACTGCTTGAGCCGGTCATTGCTGCCAGGCCCATCGCCAGCTGCGAATTGCTCGTACTGTCGAGGATCACGTCACGAACCTGACCGAGCTTCTTGCCGGAGTTATCATAAAGATCCTTGCCGATGAGGTTCTTCGCCGTGAACTGCTGATTCAGCGAATTCTCCGTTACCCGACGAATGTTACCCATGCCGGCGGCGCTTCCCATCAGGGCGCCGGTCGAGCCGGTGGATCCAGAGCTGCTGAGCGATCCGGACGAACGGGTCGAACCCGACGAGGATCCGCTGCCCGACGTCGACACACCGGATCCGTAAGTCGAGCCGGTCGAACCCGTGGAGCCAGCACCGGTCGCTCCCGACGCGTGCGGCGACCCGCTGGTCGACGACGGAGAGGCGGATGAAGATGACTTTGGGGGAGTTGTGCTGGATGAACTTGAACTTTGGGCGGCGAGCGTCAGCGGAAGCGCTACCGCCATGGACGTGATCAGAAGATTACGAATTTTAGAATTCATGGGGAGGGGGTTGAGGGTATGTCGAGGGTTTGACTCCATCGAACCGCCGCGCGGTGCGCGCAACAGCCAGGTAAAGTACTCTCAAAACCGATATTCGCCATGGGGCCGAAAACGTAGGCTCGTGTCCGGGCCGAGGCTAAGGGGATCTTGCTCCGAAGACGGATACCCAACACTCGGCCGAACGTATTCGTGAGTGTAAGCCCTAATTGCAGTCGAGTTCGGAGAATCCGTGTAGCATCGGTCGTGAGACCGATGACCGGCGCGCCCCTCGCGCTTCCAACGCCTCACGACGGTGGCAACTTCCGA
>JBDSPT010000283.1:0-3672 GCA_039930205.1 Opitutus sp.
CGCACTTGACGCGTCGACGCGTTGCACGCCGAACAAGGCGAACGTCGCGCGCTATCGTGAGCTTCAGGCGTTGCAGGACCAACTGAGCCTCGCACTGCGTGATGTCTTCGTGACGCAGCGCGAGCTCGCGTGATTCATGCATCGATTGTTCCGGGGCGTTGGTGACTTGTGGCCTACGCGACCAATGCGCGGATCGCTTGCTCGATGCCGGCGGGATCGAGACCCTGGTATCCGATTTGTTGCCACAGGCCGCCGGAGCCTTCCTGGTGCACGCCGATGTTGCCGTAGCGGCCTTTGAAACCGCGCTTGAGCAACTCCGTGCCAAACCGTGCACCGAGTCCGGTCTTCACATTCCAACCTTCGGCCACGAGCACGAACGGGGCAGCCACGAGCCGCTTCATCATGGCTTCGTCGTACACGTTCAACGTTGATTTGTTCACGAGTCCAACCTTAACCCCCTGCTCGTTCAGGCGAATGACGGCGTCGAGCGCGCGGTACACCACTTCGCCAAATGAGACGACATAACCGCCACCGGCAGCGTCGCGGATCACATCGTCCAGACCTGGCTGGAACGGCTTGTCTTGGTAGAACGGTTTTCCGGCAACATCGAGCAGGTCGGGAACGGCGGCGCGGGTGGAGAACAGGAACCGGAGGCCGGCATCATTGAAGATCGTGCGCACGCAGGCGGCGAACTGGTGTTGGTCGGCGGGAAAGTACAGGCGCGTGAGATCTTCACCGTGACTGGGCGTTACGCCGCCGTCGGCGAACATCGAATTGATGCCGAAGTGACATGTGTTGTCCGCCATGTCGTCGACGCCCGAATGGGAGAAGTGCGCGAGCACGTTCGAAAAGTTAAGCCGCGACATCGTAATCTCGCTGACGCACATCTCGAGGAAGGCGGAAAACGTGCCGAAGATGCCTTGCTTGCCCTTCACGGAACCGAAGCCCGCCGCCGCCGAAAAATTGCCGCGTTCCATGATTCCCGCCTGCACGAAAACCTCGGGATGTTTTTTGCGGATGTGGTGAAGGCCGCATGAACCTTCGAGGTCGTTATCGAACACGCGAACGCACGCGAGCCGATCAGCTTCAGCCATGTTGTCCAACTGCTCGTTGATCAACTTGCCGAAATCGTCGCGGTTCTTGCCCACACCACTCGAGCCGCGGAAGGTGAGCGGGGATTTGTCGGGTTTCGCCGCTTTGATCATTTCGATCGCGCGATCATAGCCGCCGCGCGCCTGCAGGTACTCGGTCGCGACGTCCGCCTTCAGCACTTCGTGGGCGTGCGGTGAGCCTTCTGCGTGCGCGATGCCGGGTGCCATCGGGCGCTTGATAATAAGGCCGTGCGGTCGCAGGTCGGAGAACGCGCGCGTGATGGCGCCGAACAGCGCGTCGAGGTCCTCGCCGAGCACCGTGTCGGTCAAGACACCGTAACCCGATAACGTCCGGGTGAGATCGTAGCCGATCATGTACTCCTGGGGATGTCCTGAAATGGTAACGTTGTTGTCGTCGATTAGAACTTTCACCGCGAGTTGCTTGCCGACGCTGAGGCGCGCGGCTTCAGCGTTGTCACCTTCCATCTGCGAGCCATCGGAACCCAGCAACACGACCGCCTTGCCGGGATTCGCCATGGCGACGCCGTTACAAAACGCCCACAGGTGCCCGAGCCGGCCGGAGGAGAAGTCGACGCCGGGTGTGAGCAATTTCTCCGGATGACCCGGCAAGCCTTCGTTGTATTCGCGGTAGTGTAACAACTTTTCCGCCGGCATATGCCCGTCGAGGACGGAATTTAGATAGACGGTTGCGACGCGATGTCCGGCCTCATCGTAAAAGACAGGAACGATCGGCGCGCCGCCCGCAATCAGCCCGCGGATGATCATGACCTCCGGAACCGTGTCGTAGGCTCCGCCGGTATGGCCCGACAGTCCTTTGGCGCCAGCGAGCGCCGTGAAGAAGACGATGGCGTCGCGGCAGAGCTGAATGTTGTGTTGCAGCGCTTCTTTTTGCTCCGGCGTGAGCGTGGTGGCCTTAAGATCCAAGGCCAGAGGCCGCAGCTTCGTCAGATCGATCGGGAAGGATTCGGATGCCATGGTATTGCCAGTATCGGCCGACTTCGCGCGCGAGCAACCGAGGAGCGGAATTACGGGAAACCTCCTGAGCGTCCGATACAGTTACGGGCAGCCCGGGCATCGCCGCGGAAGTCTTTCCCGTGAACGAGGCGAACTCCGTTTGAGGAAGGCGGCGCCTTCGGGTATGCCGTCTGGCGGCCAGAAGACGCGGGTCAAAGACGCCGCGCTACCCCAGCTACGCGGCCACGCGCCGGCCCATGATCACGACGTCGCGATCGATTCCGTCGAGGCGCGTGACGCCAGGGAGGAACGCCCAGCGTTCGAAAGCAAATTTCGTGAAGAGCCGCAGGCTGGGTTCGTTGTGCGCGAAGATGTAACCCAACAACACGCGGATGCCTAAACGGGGCGCGTAGTCGATTGCGCGAGTAAGCAGGGTCCGTCCGATACCCGCGCCGCGTTGTGCTTCGGCCACATAAATCGCGACCATCGCCGTGCCATCGTACGCGGCGCGAGCGTAGAACGTATCGAAGCTCAACCAGGCGATGACCTGACCGGCGTCTTCCATGACCCAAATCGGTCGATGCGCGGGATCGTGCGTCTCAAGCCACGACACGCGACTCTCGACTGTGATTGGTTCCAGGTCGGCCGTGACCATCCGACCTGGGATGATCGAATTGTAGATCTCAACAATTGCGGGCAGGTCTGCCCGCGTGGCGTTGCGAACCAACGTGCCCGCCACACTCACCGGTCGCCCGTTGGCGGCTTGGTGAATTCAACCTTCGCCACGAAATCGATGAGACGCTGGCGGAGAATCTCGTCTTCCTGCTGAGTCGTTTTGTGGTAGCTGCTGCGCTCCAGCACACGTTCAGCGAGCTCGATGCTCAGCACGTACGTCCAGCCGTCGCGCACCACGAGAAGATTGCCGCGTTTTGCTTCGGGCACGGGATCATTCGCCGACACAAAGGGAAGTTTGTGCGCGAACATCGAACCGCCGGGAAGAAGCAAGTAGACCAGCAGTCCGCCGTTCGCGATTCCTGGCGCGTACTTGGCGCTTTCAGCGACGGCGTCAGGAAAGCTTTGCTGGAAATCGCGCATCACGTAGTTCGCGAAGAAATAAGCGAGGTAGTCCTTTTGTCCGCGGGTCGAGAGTTCCCAGCGCAGGGAAGCGTCCATCGGAAACGCGGCGATCGTGCAGAGGACGTTGAAGTCGTCCTGGAAGGTCACGACGTTTTCCGTGTCGACGATGCGACCGCCGAGTTCGGGCAGAACCGGGACAGCGACGCGGAAAGAACCGGTCGGCGAGATGTAAATGTTGCCCTCGAGTCGGCCGGCGAGGGTTTCTGGAGCGCCGGATTGGGCGTGAACAACCGTGCAGAGCAGGGTGAAGCAGAGGAAAATAAAACGAGTCACGAACATATCCATAGAGCGGACCGGGCGCCTTTCAAGTACTGTCATAGATCTCAACCGCAAGTAGCTGCCAAAGTTCCGTCGGAATCGCCTCCGGCCGCGTCTGGCCGGAGTGTCCCGCGCGCTCGAGCTGTTCTAGCCAGGCGCGTCCGCCATCCGGCAAGCGGTCGCGGAGAAGACCGGCGATCTGTTTGCGGCG
>JBDSPT010000284.1:0-15107 GCA_039930205.1 Opitutus sp.
CCGACGCGCCACCAGCGTTTCGTCTTCGACGATCAGGATTCTCATGTGACCGCCCGCTTGCCACCGGGATGCAGCAGTTCGATGACGGTTTCCCAACCGCCCGGGACAGCGCCGTGGGACAGTTTCCACGCATCATGGAAACTCTCTTCAAGCCGCGCGCACACGTAGCGCAGACCGGTGCCGCCGCTGGGCCGGTCCGAATCAGTCGTCACGGTGCCGGGTGAGACAAAAACATAACGCACACCAGTCTCCATGCGCTCGGCTCGCAGCGTAAACGTTGTCGCGTCCTTGCTGGCGCGTTGATGCGAAAATCCATTTTCGATCAACGTGAGAAACAAGGCCGGCGGCACCAACGCCGTCACGTCGATCCCCTCCGCCTCAAGGTTCCACACCTGGTCGGTGCGCACGCTCACGACCCCGAGATGGGCGCGGCAAAGTGAGAGTTCCTCACTCATCGAAACCTGCTTTTGACCGGAAAAGCGGGCCAGCGAGCGAAACTCGACCGCGAGATCTTCGATCAATTTCACTGCGGCCGCGGGCTTTTCTTCGATCACCTGCGAAAGCGCGGTCAGGGTGTTCATCATGAAATGCGGTTGAAGGCTTTTTCGGAGAAGTTCGATCTCCAGCCTCGCCGCCGTCAGCTTGGTATCGCGAGCCTGCAGTCGTTCACTCCGCAGCCGAAGCGCAATGCTGCCGATCAAACCGATGAGCACCGGCAGGAAGCCGAGGAAAAAATCCGTGTGCTCGAAATGCTTCGGATCACGCTCGAACATCGCGTACGTTGCCCCGATTCCCGCGAGGACAAACCATCCACCCTGGTGTCGCCGCCAGAGGGCCCAGGCGACAAACGCGAGCCCCGTGATAAAGGAAATACGCCACAGAATCGGGGTGAGCGCGTTGACGCCGAGCTTGCCGTCGAACCAGGTCGCCAGCGCGATTTCCAACAGCAAGGGGATCAACAGCCACCTCCGTGATCGCAACGGATGGAGCTGCACCCACGACGCGGCGATCAGCAGGTTGGAGACGACGATCACCAAACTGATACGGAGCGGAATTTGAATGCCCCTTGGCAGAGGCGAAAAATCCCACATCATTGGCGCCCCGGCGACGGCAATCAGGAGAGCCGCGCTGAGGCAGAGGGCGGAAAATAGCGCGAGCACCAGGCGGCGGTCCGCGAATACCCACATCACGAATACGCCCAGCCCCAGCGTGAGCATCGCGCCCACGCCCATTGCCGAAAGCAGATTCGAGTGTTCGCCCAAGGCGCGAAGTTGCTCAGGCGGTATCGTCCAGAATTGCAGCCAGGTGAACCCACCGGCCTCCGCGGCACTGCCGAAAGTGGACACCCGCAGGGCAATCACGTGCTCGCCCGGGGCAGCCTGCGCGGCGGACAAGTCGATTTTCGCTTTATCCCCTCTGATTTCGGTTTCAGCGGTCGTGCCCGGAGAGCCTCGAGAGCACACCAGCGCGCCATCCCAGTAGCATTCCCAGGCAGAGATTCCTCCAGCCGCCATTACCAGCCTCGGAAGGGATTCATCTCGGCCCACAGTCCTTGTCCGGAGGCGAAGCCAAAAAATACCTTCCTTGCACGGCACCTGGGAACGTTCGATCGTTTCCCATACTCCGTCGTCCCAATCGGGCGCGGCCCATCGCGCATCATCTCCCCGACGGAGCCGGAGTTCGGATTGCTCGACCGTTCGTGGCGCGAGTTTCGGCGCTCTCAAGTCCGACCGGCCCCAGTCCGCCATCGGCTTCCAGGTATGCTCTACGGTGGATCGAGGCACCGGGTCGGCACTGCGCAGAGAGCAAACGGAAGCGCACAACGCGAAGCTCCAAAAAAACACGGACAAACGTGGGAAACGCATGACGGAATCGGACGCACGGACTCTGCCTCGCGCGGATCGACAGGTCTATGAGTTTCGCGAGGCGTTCACCGACACTCAGAGCCGTTCACCGGCGGCGCATGAAAATTCCGAGGCTTGGACCAGCCATTCGCCCTCGCCGGGTCGCGGGCGAAGCACACGCAACCGCGGATATCCCGGACAGGGGCGGATAATCCAGACGCAGAACCAGGCGGCGAAAGCGGAATCCATTTCGAACGAAAAGATGAGTTTGATCGAAGCTCCTGTTCTGCCTTCGATGCCTTGATCCGCGCCAATCTGCGTAATCGGCGGTTATCTTCGTCTGATTTGTTACGGCTAAGAATTTGGATACACTGCTTGGGTCCACGCCGGTCGACTACGACCGCCGTTTTTGCTGCGTGCATCAATGCAGACAGCGCGAGCGCGCGTCTGGTCCAATCGGCGACTCGGCGAGGACGCCTCGGCCTACCCCAATGCGGCTCTCCCTTTTCTGACGGACCGTTTTACACCGCCACCGCCCACCGAACAGTTCGCCCTTCTGCTCCGCTGCCGCTCTGTTCGCCGTCCATCCCGCATCGAGGCCGCTCGTCTCGTTGTCAGATTTTTCATCGAAGCGGACTTGGCGCAACGGACGACCTGAGCCACCTTGCCGACCCAGACCCTTACGCATGAAATTGAAACTGCTGCTCGCGTCGCTCTTTGCTCTCAGTCCCGCCTTCATCTGCCTCGCCGTCGAACCGCCGGCGGCTCCTCCCCTCCAAGCCGAAGGTTTCTCGTTCGTCAAAACCGTGGGCAGCATCTCCGAGTACACGCTCGAGGTGAATGGGCTCCAGGTTCTCCTCCTGCCGGAGCATTCCAATCCGACGCTCACGTTCATGGTGACGTACCGCGTCGGCTCGAAGAACGAAGTCACTGGCACCACAGGCGCGACTCACTTGTTGGAGCATCTCATGTTCAAGGGCTCGGCGAATTTCAACCGCAGCAAAGGAAACTCGGTCGACCAGCTGCTCTCGAAGACGGGCGCCAACTACAATGCGACCACGTATCTGGATCGCACCAATTACTACCAGACGATTGGCAACGAACATCTCGCCCTGGTCGCTGAGCTCGAAGCGGACTGCATGCGCAATCTTCTGCTGCGCGAAGAAGACCGGCAGCCGGAGATGACCGTGGTTCGCAACGAATTCGAACGCGGTGAAAATTCCCCCTTTCAGGCGCTGATCAAAGAGATCTTCCACGCGGCGTATGTCGCACATCCTTATCACCACAGCACGATCGGCTGGCGCAGCGACATCGAGAAGGTCTCCATCGAAAAACTACGTGAGTTCTACGACACCTTCTACTGGCCCAACAACGCGACGGTTTCGATCATTGGCGATTTTTCACCGGGGGAAGCACTTGGGATCGTCCGCAAATTCTACGGCGCCATTCCGCGTTCGCCGAAGCCAATTCCGGAGATCTACACGGAGGAGCCCGACCAATCCGGAGCGCGCCGCGTCATCGTCAAGCGCGCCGGTCAGCTCGGCGTCGTGGCGATTGCGCATAAAATTCCGCCGGCCACCCAGGCGGACTACGCCGCCATCAATCTGCTCAGCGCGATCCTCGGCGACGGTAAGAACAGTCGTCTGTACAAGACGATCACCGATCAAAATCTCAGCACCGGGGTGCAGAACGGCGCATTCGGGGCCCACGATCCCTCGCTTCATTTTCTCTTCATTCCGCTCGCGCCGGGCGTGCAGCATGAGGCGGTCGAGAAGATTGCGTTCGACGAAATTGAGAAGCTGAAGAAAGACGGCGTCACCGATGCGGAGGTGAAAGCCGCAGCGGCGAAATTCCTTGCCGACTCTGCCTTCCAACGTGACGGCTCGTTCGCCATTGCCGGCAATTTGAACGAATGGATCGCCGCCGGTGATTGGACCTTGTTCTACGGCATCGAAGACGCGGTGCGCAAAGTCACGCCGGCAGATATTCAGCGCGTCGCGAACAAGTACTTCAACATCGACCAAAGCACGACTGGCTGGTTTGTGCCCAACAATGCCCAAGTCGCCGGCGCGGCGGCCCAAGGAATGCACTGAAAACGTCTGACTCTCTTCATCGCATGAAAACGCTTTTCACCTTTTTTGCCTTCACGACTCTCACCGCGCTCAACGCACACGCAGCGTCGTCCACGCCACCGCCGCCCTCGGCGACCACCAGGCTGGAGAACGCAGGCGGCATCGCTTCGGGCGTGGTCCGCACGAAGATCGCCGGGATCGATGTGATTGCTTATCCGACCGGCGTCAAAGACGTCGTGACCCTGCGTGGCTCACTGCCGGCAGGCGACGCGTTCTCCGCCGACGGCAATGTCGCGATCGCGACCCTTACCGGCATGCTGCTGGATCAAGGCACCACGAAACAGGACAAATTCGCGATCGCGGAAAAACTCGAAAGCGTCGGCGCCACGCTCTCATTCGAAGTGGGCACGGAGATGGCCGAAGTGAATGCGAAGTGCCTCAAGAAAGACATGCCGCTGGTCATCGGCTTGATCGCGGAACAGCTGCGATTCCCTGCGCTTTCGGCCGAGGAATTTGAAAAGGCGAAGAAGCAGTTTGCCGGCAACCTCCAGCGGCAACTCGAGGACACGGGTTTTCGTTCTTCGGATACGTTCAGCCGTGCCGTTTATCCGGTCGGCCATCCCAATCGCTCGCCGTCGACGGAAGATTTCCTGGCCGGGGTGCAGGCCGCCCGGCTCGAGGACGTGGTGGCGTTTCACAAAAAATACTACGGGTCCGCGCATTTTACTCTGGTCGCAGTCGGCGACCTCGATGTCCCGCAGATTCAATCGGAGATCGGCAAGGCATTCGCGGGCTGGACTGGCGGTGTCGCGCTGCCACCGCCGGCGAAGGCCACGATGACCGATGCACCACGCGAGCAGAACGTGTTCATGCCGGAGAAAACCAGCGTCTCGGTCGTGATTGGCCAGGCCACCGGCCTGCGCTACAGCGATCCGGATTACCAGGCGCTGCGAGTGGCCACGGCGGTGTTGGGGGGCTCCGGTTTCTCGGGCCGGTTGATGCAAACCGTGCGAGACGAAGAAGGCCTGTCGTACGGCGTGTATTCAAATACATCGCACGACACGTTTACCGACGGAGACTGGCGGATCACCGCCACCTTCGGGCCGTCGCTGCTCGACAAAGGCATCGCCTCGACGAGACGGCAGCTCACGAAATGGTACACCGAAGGAATCTCGGCCGATGAGCTGAGCTATCGGAAGAGCAACCTCATCGGATTGTTCAAGGTGAACCTGGCGACAACCGATGGGCTGGCCGCTTCTCTCCTGGCGGCCGTACACCGCGGCTACGGTCCTGGCTGGCTGGATGAATATCCGAAGCGCATCGACGCTCTGACGCTCGACCAGGTGAACAGCGCGGTGAAGAAGTATCTGAAGCCCGAATCGATGTTCATCATCAAGGCCGGCACGATTCCGGGCGCGACACCGGGATCGAACTAGGCCGTAGCAATCCAGTCGAATTCCGTAAGCCCTGTGGCATCCGCGTTCCCATCTGGTCGGGACGAGGTTGCAATGAGCAGTTCGGTTGGCCGTTCCAGCAAAGCAAGCCTGGGCTGACTTGCGCCGTTCTTCATTCACGGCAGCGTCAGCTCATGATGAAACGTTGTCTGTTTTGGTTGGTCTCCGTGAGTGCGGTCAACCCCAGCCTGTTCGCCGCAGCGGAGGGTCCCGCTTGGGTCATGCAGAGCAACGCGGCGGCGCAACCGGCTCTGGAGTACATTGGTCGCTACAGCGCCGAATACGCCTCGTCGTTGGGCTTGGAAAAGTTTGATGGCTCCATCGCTGATCTGAAACCAGGCTTCTACGAGCGAAGCCTCGCCGACGCGACCAAGACCCTCGCAGAGCTCAGGGCCCGTGCAGTATCCGAAACCGATCCGCGCGTCCGACAAGATATCGACATTCTCGTCACATCGACCGCCGACCAAATCGAGTCCACGCGGCTCAATCACGAGTTGATGCTGCCATACTACGACGTGCCGAAAGCCGTGTTCGCCGGATTGCACGCATTGCTCGACGAGCGGAATACTCCAGAACGGCAGGCGCACGCCCTGGCACGACTCAAAAACTATATCGGCGGAAACGGTGCCGGGCCGTTTACCGCACTCGCTCAAGCGCGAACCTCGGAGCGTTTCAACGATCCGAAACTCGTCGGGCCTTACGTCGAGGAGGTGAACAAGAACATCGCGAGCACGGAACGCTACATCACGGGTATCGCCGAGCTGTTCAAAGACGCGAAGATCACCGGCTGGGAACCGATGCACACCCAGCTCGCGTCACAATTGCGGGAGTACACCGCATGGGTGAAAAAAGAAATCATCCCGCGTTCGCGGAAAACCAACCGTTTGCCGGAAGCGATCTACACTGACAATCTGAAGAACTACGGCGTGCATCTCGCTCCGCGCGAACTCATCGAACGCGCTCAATTCGGGTTTCTCGAGATTCGCGACGAGATGCAGGCGATCGCACAGCGAATTGCCGCGGAACGAAAGCTGCCTTCGAGCGATTATCGCGACGTGCTTCGAGAGTTGAAAAAGCAGCAGATCACCGGCGACGCGGTTCTCCCGTTCTACAAACAGCGCTTGGAAGAACTGGAAAAGATGATCGTCGAGCACGACATCGTCACTCTGCCCCAACGCAAAGCCAGCATTCGGTTGGCGAGTGATGCTGAATCCTCCGCGCAGCCGGCACCGCATATGAGTCCACCTCGTCTGATCGGCAATCAGGGCGAGTACGGAGAATTTGTCCTCCCTCTCACCAACCCCACGGCCGACTCCGGAGCGGTGCAGGACGATTTTACCAATGATCCTTTCGCCTGGACGCTCGTGGCGCACGAAGCGCGGCCCGGGCACGAGCTCCAATTCGCGGCCATGGTCGAACAAGGGGTATCGATTCCGCGCGCGGTGTTCGCGTTCAACAGCGCGAATGTCGAGGGCTGGGCGCTCTACTGCGAGGCCGTGATGAAGCAGTATATGCCGCTCGATGGACAGCTGTTTTCCCTGCAAGCGCGACTCCACCGCGCTGCGCGCGCGTTCCTCGATCCGCTCGTCAATTTCGGCGAGCTGCAACCGGCTGAGGTGAAAGCATTCCTCATGCGCGAGGTTGGACTGTCGGACCCGTTCGCGACGCAGGAGGTGGATCGCTACACCTACCGCGCACCGGGCCAGGCCACGGCCTACTACTATGGATACATGAAGATTCGTGAGATCCGTGCGGTCACGGAGCTCAAGCTACGCGACAAATTTAACCAGAAGGCCTTTCACGATTTCATCCTCCGCCAGGGTTTACTGCCACCGGAGGTTCTCACCAAGGCCGTGCTGGAAGATTTCATTCCTAGGTACCGCTAGAGCCTTTTAAACATAACTGTAGCCGAGTTGCTGTCATTGCGAGAAGCGCAGCGACGAAGCAATCCAGCTGGATCGCCACGGCGCGCTTCGCGCACCTCGCGATGACAATGAGGCGGCGTCCGGCTACAGTTTAATTTAAACCGCTCTAGCGCATTTTTTCCAGGGCTATGGCGGCGTCGGCATGGAGCAACAAGGGACGACTTCGGTGTCGTCCGGTTTGACCGCGAAGCACGAGCCAGAGGTCGTCCCCCGGCTCATCGATTACGGCTACGCTGCAAATTGAGGTGCTCCAGAGCGAGGTGGCCGATTGAGGGCCGGTGCGAACGGTCCTCGATGACCGCAGCTCGGCGGGGCGGCCTCACCCTACCCGCAGAGCCCCGCGCCATGGCGGTGCTCAGGGCGCCATCGCAACCACCTTGGGGTCTGCCGTAACCGCGGGTTTCGTTTCCGGCCAAATTGCGCCTTCGTCGATCCAGTTTCGCAAGATTTCGACTTCGGCCGGTGTCAGTCCGGGGTACTTCTCACGACGGTCGAGTGGCGGCATTTCGAGATCCTCCACTTCATCCGCGATGTAATGCAGCAGCGGACTGTCGTCGCCATATCCTGGAGACACCGCCGGATCGCCACTCTGTCCCCCTTTGAGCAAAGCTTCGCGGGACGAAAGCGTGAACTTCCCTTTCGGCTTTTCGCCGCCGTGGCAACCGGTGCAGGACCGTTCCAGGATCGGCTGAACATCGCGCTGGAAATCAATCGTACCCCCGCCGGCTGCGGCCATTGACATCGCAGGTTTGACGACGGCGGCCTCGTGGACGGAGAACGCCGTGATCAACTCCTGACCCGACGGCACCGAGGCGATCGTGACCGTCGGTTCGAGCGTCAGGAGTAACGCCATCGACGCCCAAGCTGTCCCCGCGGCGGAGATCCATTGATCCTTGCCGTGGGGAAACCGGCCATTGAAGTGCGGTTGGAATGGCCAGGTCCGCGTGCGCACCAGCCACGAACCGTCGGGATACTGCGTGCGCAACAGAAAGGCCACGCCGCGCTGGTACACGGGATCGTCGCACGTCATTCCGCCGGCTTCGTGCAACGCATACAACGTGCTCCCGGTGGCCCACGCATCCGTTTCACGTCCGGGCAATTGCTTCCAGCCGCCATCCGCCTGCTGTTGACGCACAATCCCCGCGACGGCTCCGCTCAGCGTCTCGCGCGGCTCACCGGTCCAGGCGAGACCAAGTAGTTGGAAGATGGATTCGTTGAGGGTCCGGGGCTGTTGTTGCACCAGCCAGCGGCGGGCACGAGCAAGACTCTCCCGTGCCTCCGCAGCGTGTCGTTGTGCCGCGTAATTGCGGACCGCGAGAGCTGCCCACGCAGTCGCCACCAGTGGACCGTCCTCCAATGGCGGACGATGATCGAACGACAACCACCAGCCTTCGGCTCGTTGCACCCTCATCAGATAATCCACGAGCGCGTCCGTCGTCGCGTCGGGCGCATAGTGAAGCGCGCGCAGCGCGAGTGCGGCATTCCCGAGGGAAAGCGGTGCGTCGGGCACGGGTTCCGCCATCTGCCGCCCGCTTTCCGCCGCCGAACTTAACATGTGCATCTGGGCGTGGAGGAGACGTCCCAGTTCGACGTTGTTGACCTGCAAACCCCGGGATCGAGCCAGGTCAAACGCAGCGGCGGGGAGATACTGTTGGTGACACGAGACGCACTGCGATTTTTCGCGAACAAAGCTGTTCTGCAAAAATGCCCCCGACGACTTCGTCATCATTTCGATCGCCGCCGGGACACGCTGACGAATTGCGAGGGCGATGCCGGCCACGTCCGATGGCACCTCACGTTGCGGAAGCGGCTTGCGAGCGGTGGTTCGGAGTTCTCTCGCACCGACGCTACGGAGATACGCCACGAGTTCGGTATCTGATCCGGTCTTCAGGGCGAACGACAGCGCCGTTTCGCCTTCTTCGTTGGCCGAATTCACATCGACGCCTTTTTCGACCAGGATTCGCGCGACGCGGGTGTCGCCCGACTGGTTGTACGCCGCCCAAACGATGGGCGGAGTGCCGTGGCCCCAAATCGAGAGCGCAGTCGGATCGGCCCCGTGGCGGAAGAGTTCCGCTGCAACGTCGAGTTGCCCGCCGTAGAGAGCGAAATTCGCCGCATGTCCGGCGAAGCCCGGACGCCGGTTGATATCCGCGCCGTGTGCCAGCAACAGGTCGACCGCGCGCTGGTCGCCGACCCACGCCGCCATCGGGAGCGGCGGTGCGTTGCCCTCTGGATTCACACTGGCACCGCGTTCCACCAAGAGATCGATCGCCGTTGGATTTCCACCGAAGATCGCGTCAGCCAGCATCGAATCGCCCTGCGGACCGAGCGCCTTCGGTTCCGCGCCGGCCTCGAGCAGAAGTCGGGAAACCTTCGCGGCGTCGCGCTGCACGACCGCCGCGCTCAGGGGATTTCTCCCGGATTTGGCCGCAATCCTCGGATCGGCACCGTATTCAAGCAGCAACTTCACCACGCGCGCGTCACCCGCCGCGTACAGGAGGGGCGTTGCGCCCGCTGTATTCGTTGCATTCACGGCGGCACCGGCCGCCAGCAGCGCCCGCACCGTTGGCTCGTCCCGATCGTAGGCCGCTCCGTGCAACGGAGTGTTGCCATCATCTTCCGCGGCGCGACCCGCCACGCCGTGCAGCGCAAAACCACTCAGCCAGACGAACAACCAGCATCGAGAGCGCCGATGGGCCGAATGAGTGTTCATAGAGAAAAGCGACGCCGTCGTCAGAGTTCGACTTCAACGACTGGCGCCAAACGCGCAACCTCGCAAATGCTCCCTTTCGCCGTGACTTCATCCGGTCGTTCGCAGCAAAGTAAATCTCACGGGCATGGAGCAACTCGCCCTCCAGCAACTGGCTCGCAGTTTATTTCGATGCGGACTTTGCCTTAGCAATCCAGGCATCGACTTCCTGGCCCAAAACGTCGAGCGGCAGCGATCCGCCGCGAAGCACCACATTGTGAAATTCCTTGATCGAGAAATTCGCCCCGAGCGCTGCCCGTGCTCTCTCGCGTAGCTCCATGATCCGCAATTGCCCAATCATGTAGGAGCAGGCCTGGCCCGGCCAGACGATGTAGCGTTCCACTTCCTGGGGAGTGAACCCATAGTCAATCGCCTGCTGACGCGTCCACTTCTGCGCATGCAGGCCCGTATCCGCAACGAGACGACGCGCGCGAAACAACTGCAGGTTGAGGTAGCCGAGCTTCCCGGGAAGATCCCCTTCATACCATCCGTTCTCCGCGGCGAGGCGTTCAGCGTAGAGCGCCCATCCTTCGATGTAGGCGTTGTTCGCGCCAAATATCCCGAGCTTCCGGTACCGGGGCAGATCCTTCGCTTCTTGCTGAATCGAAATCTGGAAATGGTGCCCTGGGATCGCTTCGTGGTACGCCGTGGATTTCAACGAGGCGCCCAGCCACGTGACGCGGGGCGATAAGTCGGCGAGGGGAATCCAATATATGCCCGGAATGGATCCGTCCGGAGCCGGATCCGTGTAGTGAGCGGCCGAGCTTTCCTCAGAGAAGGCGGGCTCCCGTTTAACCGTCACCGATGCCTTCGGGCGCAGATCGAAGGCCGAGGCCGAGCGTTGCTCCGCGTCGGCTACGACGTGTTTTACCGTTTCCAACAAGATCGGCCGGGGATCGGGATTGGCCGGGAGCAGCAAACGGACGTTCAGTTTTTCCACTCGTTCCTGGGTTGAACCCTCGGGAATTCCGAGCTGCTGAAAAATCGTCGCCATCTCTGCTTCCAGCCGCGCGACTTCCCGTAGACCGATGGCGTGAATCTCGTCCGGAGTCAGCGAGGTTGTCGTGCTGCTCTGGAGGGCACGCCGATAGGCCAGGGCACCCTGCGGGAATCGCCACAATCCCGCGTCATCCTTCGCGAGCGGCAACTGTTCTGTCAGTGCGTCGCGAATACGTTGGTAGGCTGGTAACACCGTGCGCCGAACTTCGGCCCCTGCTGCGGCCACGAACGCCGTCCGATCTTTCTCGGGAAGTGCGTCGCTCAAGGGCGCCAGGCGGGTACCCAGGGAGCTGACGAAGACGTTGTCGGAGGGCGGGGTCGCAACGAAACCGTCGATCTGTTCGATCACTCGCTGGAGAATGAAACGCGGCGCGACGATTCCCGCAGCGGCGGCGGCTTTCGACTCCGCGATCGCAGCATCAACGATCCCAGCGATCCGACTCAGGCGCACCAGGTAGTTTTCGACATCGCGCCGGTTTCTCACTGGATGGGTGTTCGTAAGGAAGTCCACCAACCCGAGGTGGAAGCCTCCGATCTGTTCGAACACGAGTTGGTACTGAGCGAACTCCGCGTTCGCCACGGTATCTTCCAGCGTCGCTTTAATCACGGCAGCCGATGTGCGCTGAATGGGCGTGAGATTCGCGGTCGGAAACTGACTCAGCTCATCCAGTCCACGCTGCGCGAGAACCGCGGCGCTGCGTGACGCCTTCGCACCATAAAAATTGCCGAAGCCGCCCACCAAGGCGAGTTGCCGGTCCATCTCGTCCTGCTCGTTGCCCGGGAAGTACTGCGTTCTCGTGGCGAGCAAAGGATTCAGGCGCACCCATTGCGCGCTAAAGCTGTCCGCCCATGCGTCAAACGACGCGGTTGCGGCACGGACCGGAGCCGAAATCAGCACGAAAGCGACCAGCAGAACTATGAGCTTTTTCATACAGAGAGCCGTGAACCGAATAACATCCTAAGAAGAGACGAGGGTGGCGGAGCGAAAGATGGAACGAGCTGAATTCGTTCGCCGGTTACAAGCAACGATCAAGCCGGCGTTACGCCGGACCGGTTGTGACGTACCAACGTCCTCGATGTCACCGAGAGACGATCGTACGAGGGCAGAAAAGGGTTAGTCCTTGCCAGTCCAATCCAGCACTGGCAGCGCATTGCTCGAACCGCGTGATGAGCGATCCAATCAGCCACTTACCCCAGTTTCATGTGATTGGCTTCACCGGCCACCGGCAGCTCGCCAACCCCGAGCGGATTTCCGCTGCAATTTTTTCGACGCTGCTGGAGTTAAAAAATGCGGCGCCGGGTGAATGGCTGGCGTTGTCATCGATCGCGGCCGGGAGCGACACGTTGTTTGCCCGTCAGGCGAAGGCTCTGAGTCTCTCGTGGCAGGTTGTGCTGCCATTGCCGCTGAGAGACTTCAAAAACGATTTCTCCCCGACAGAGTGGCAGGAGGCAGAAGCGCTGTTGGCCGGAGCTGAGCAGGTCCGCGTGCTTACCGAGAACGATGGGCGCAATGATGCCTACCTGGATGCAGGCATGGAGACCGTACACGAGAGTGACGTCCTCCTGGCCGTGTGGGACGGAGCGCCAGCCCGCGGCAAGGGAGGCACGGCCGACGTCATCGGCTACGCGCGAGAACTGGGGCACCCCATCGTCATCATCGACGCCGTGACGGGAGATGTTCGGCGGGAGAACTGGTCGGCATTTGCCGAACGCGAACGTGACCTCCAGCACTTCACACATCTGCCTCCGGCGCCGAGCGGATCGTACGCGCCGCCAAATCCATTTTCCGCTCCCGCAGTGGTGCGCGAGTTTCAACAGCGCACGGATCACGCGGCCAGTCGCGGCGCTCCGCAATTCCGGCGGCTGATCGCATCGACGGTCCTACTGCACGTGCTGGCGACGCTGGTCGCGGCTGCAGCCCTTTCGTTCGGCTGGCATGCCGCGATTCTGCCGTGGATCAAACTCCTCTGTTTGGTGGGTGCGCTCGGGGTCGCGCTCGTGATTCGGGCTCAGGGCACGCATCACCATTGGGTACGTTGCCGGCTGGCCGCGGAGTTCTGCCGGTCAGCCTTGGCGATCTGGGGAATGCCCCGCGCTGCACCGCTTTTTGCCGAACTCAATCTCCCTGGGTTGCGACAACTCACCCGGTCGCTCCAAGTCCTGCAGCGAAGAACCCAGGGAGCGTCGGCGCCGGACATGCTGACATTCAAGGGCTGTTACCTGAAGGAGCGGGTCGACGATCAGCTCGCTTATTATGCACGCAAACTCGCGCAGGCTGAACCGCTGCTGAAACGCCTGCGATTTGGATTCTGGGCGGCCACCGTGTGCGCGATCGTTTGCACGGCATTGTACGCGACGGATCACACGTGGCATTTCCTCGAGGTCCACGGTCGGAGGGAGGAAATCATCTATTACTTCATGCCGATTTCGCTGCCCGTGGTCGCCGCCGCGTTCATGTCGCTCGTTTCCATCAACGACCTCCACCGGCGATTAGCTCGATATCGCGAAATGCTGTCCGTGCTGGATGCGACGAAGAAGCAGATCTCGTACACTCAGACATGGACCAGTCTTGAACGGGTCGTTCAACGCACGGAGCGCGCGCTTCTGCAAGAGGTGCTCGAGTGGCACTCGATTACGAGCTTCGCGGAGTCCCATTAGAGCGCGGCGGGAGGATGGAGACTCAGAAAAGCTGTTACTCTGATTCGCCTCGGCAGCTGAGCGCTGTCGTTATTTGCCGAGCTTCTTGAGGGACTTGTTGATTTTTTCCAGTTCACACACCTCGGGCGCATAGTCAGGACCCAGCCATTCGAGCCACTCACGACCGAGATCGGACTTGGGTTCCTTGATGCAAGCGAGCATGTCGTGAAAGGCCTCGAGACCACCGCAGTCCTCCGGTGGACCCGCTCGTTCGCCTGCCGTACAGGTAGGATAGCTCACGCCTTTGGCGATCGTACCCATCTTGTCCACGCGGACCTCAACCTGCCAGCCCTCGCCGAAATGATAGCCGTACGTGAACCGATCTCGATGCTCTAAATCGAGATCAGCCAGCGTGACGTCGCGATCGTCCTCGATGGAGAGCGTTTCGCGTTTCAGAGGGTTGCCAAACCGAAGATCTTCGAGCGCGAACGCGTGCGTCTGGTAGTCGAACCAATCGAAGATGACTTGGATACTATCGTGGAGTCGCGAGAGCCACATCGACTCCCGCACGACCAGCGTTCGCCAGACGGGAGGCGTCGTACCGACAACGGATAGGCGCAACGTGAACACACGTTCGGGCGCCTTCTTCGCGGGCGAACCCTGCCCTTCTTGCAGCGAAATCATTCGCCCATCACAACAAAGCGCTTCGTCACGCGCAAGACTCGCCCGGCGTCGTTCTTACTCCGAGCGGGCTGCCCGTTCCTTCTCAGGCTTAGGCCTGGCACCAGCAGTCTCAGCCGGATACGTGCAGTCAGAGGGAACCACCCTCGTGAGATGATGGAAGCACGCTGGGGCGCGCCGGTCAGCGGTCTCACGACCGATGCCACAAGGCTTCTCCGATTTCGACTGCATGGGTTACGGCTCAGAACTGGTAACGCGCAGTGATGCCGACCTGTCGCGGGTCAGCCCGATCCTCATAGCGCGTCTCAATGTAATCAGGATCTTCGTTGCCGAAGAAGAACACCCGCTTGTCGTACGCCTCGCCCAACAAGTTTCGGGCCCACAGGGAAGCGGTCCACCGGTTCCAGGTGTATCCAAAGCTGGCGTTGACGACGTGGAAGGGCCGGCGCTCTTCGTTCTGATTGTTGGAATCATACTGGCTGGCCCGGCCAATCCACTCCGCTGTGGTAAACCAACCTGCCGGATGGTGATATCGAGTACCAACCGTGTAGCCGTACCGTGGTGTATTCGCCAGGCGGCGACCGCCCCCTTCGTTTCCGTTTATGAGGGTGAAGCGATCCAGCGAAGACTCGAGTTGCGCGACCGTGGCGTACAGCGACCAGTCCCTTGTCAACGCGTACGTGGCCGACGCCTCAACTCCGCTCACGCCGGCATCGTTCCCATTCGCGGTGAAGAACCGGTAGTTG
>JBDSPT010000285.1:0-8180 GCA_039930205.1 Opitutus sp.
TCAGTCTTGTCGCGGAAATGTGCGTAGAAGCCTCCGTGGGTGAGGCCCGCCCGCCGCATGATTTCATCCAATCCCGTTTCCGCCACACCGCGCTCCCTAAATGTCTGGCTCGCAGCATCAAGGATACGTCGGCGGGTGGCGGTTTTATGGGCGGTCGGGTAGCGCACAACCGATAGAATGACGAGCGTCATACAAAGCGCAAGCTACGCTTTTTCAACTGGCGGTCAGTGCGGGCCGAAGTGAGCGACCTTTCCAATGGCCGCGTATTTCCTCGGTCGGGAAAACGTTCGCCGATGTTGCGACATCGCAATCGCGGCGGCGAACCGGGCTTTGACTTTGGCCCCACCCAGCCTTTTCGTCCTCTACTTCTGAACATGCAGCAGCTTCACGCTTACTGGCGCATGGATTACATCGAGGCGCCACGCTATCCGGCTCGGATGAAGCGTCCGTTCACCGAACTTCCCGAACTTCGTGATGATCGGGCTGCGCTCATTGTGCATCGAGCTCCCCAAACGTACCTCGTCCTCAACCGCTTTCCCTACAATCCCGGTCATCTGCTCGCGGTCCCGTTTCGCGAAGTCACCGACATCGAGGAACTCAATCCCGAGGAATGCGCGGACCTCATGGCGGAGATCGTATTTGCCAAACGCCTTCTCACCGCCGCGATGAAGCCGGATGGCTTCAACGTGGGCTTCAACCTAGGTTCTGCCGCCGGCGGCAGCATCGCGCATCTTCATGCTCATATCGTTCCGCGGTGGAACGGTGACACGAATTTCATGCCCGTGCTCGGTCAAACTCGCACGCTGCCGCAATCGCTCGAGACCACGTGGGAACGTCTCACCGCGGCAAACTTAACCGTCAGCAATGCTCCTTCGGCCAAACCAGACAAGCCAAAGAAATTTGCGCGTTTGAAGCCGACCGAGAGCCGCGCCAGTCGCTGAGCCCGTGGCGTCCCGCCGACGCAGTCAGCGCCGCTCCACTCGTTAACCAACTTTCCTATTCAAACCGAACCCGATCCTGACCGCGTAACCGGTAGAATGTCTTCGAAAACTCTGCATTTCCCGTCTCCCCGTCACTTGCACGCGCTCTATGCCGGGCGAGAGGAAAACCTCGCGCACGCAGAACGCGCTCTCGGTGTTAAACTCGTCTCACGGGACACGGGCCTGAAGATCGAAGCGCCCGCGCCCGCGCTCGCTCGCGCCGAGGCACTGTTCACATTCCTGAACGACGCACGAGGTCAGGGAATGACGATCCGCACCGCAGATTTCGAGCGAATCACGGACGCCTTTGCGCGTGATGAAGGTGAGAAGCTGCGCGAACTCACCGCCGCCCCCGTCGTGATCGCGACGAATCGAAAGAGCATCGTTCCAAAAACCCTCGGTCAAAAACTCTACATCCAATCCATCCTGGCCCACCCGGTGGTTTTCGGAATCGGTCCCGCCGGAACGGGAAAGACTTACCTGGCGATGGCCGCCGCGGTGTCGGCCTTGTTGAAGAATCAGGTCGAACGGATCATCCTGACTCGGCCCGCCGTGGAAGCCGGCGAGGCGCTGGGCTTTCTGCCGGGCGATCTGCGAGAGAAGATCCTGCCCTACCTTCGACCGCTTTACGATGCGTTGCACGACATGCTCGATCCAGAAGACGTTTCTCGCCTGACCGAGAAAGGGGTCATCGAGATTGCTCCACTTGCTTATATGCGCGGCCGTACTTTGTCGCGCGCCTTCATCGTGTTGGACGAAGCCCAGAACACCACTCCGGAGCAGATGATGATGTTCCTGACCCGCCTCGGTGAAGACTCGCGGATGGTGGTGACCGGCGACGTGACGCAGATCGATTTGCCCCGGTCGAAGCAATCGGGTCTCCTGGAAGTTCGACACATCCTCCGGGACATTCCTGGAATCGATTTTCACACCTTCAACGGCGCCGACGTCGTGCGTCATCCGCTCGTGCAACGCATCATCGAAGCCTACGATAGCTACCGCAATCCGATGAAAGACGCCACGGGCGCGGCGCAGAAGCCGTAACCGTTTTCCTAGCACCGCGAAACATGTCAGTACGCGATCAGTTTAAACTTCTTCTCGGCGGGCTGAACGCCCGACGCGCCCATCCTGCGCCGTCGCCGATCCACTCGGCGGTGAGCCAGTTCATGGACCGCAACCGGCTCGTCTCTGCGCTGATCTTCATCGCGACCGTCGTGGCCATCGTGCTGATCAGCTCCGCTGGTTTGACGACTGCCACCGTTCCCGTGATTCCGAATCAAGTGGCCACGGTCCGCGTCGTGGCCCGCGCCTCGTTCAGTTACGAAAGTGCCGAGCGCACCCGGATCGAGCGTGAGCAACGCCTCGATCGCGTTCCTCCGGTTTATCGGTTGGAGATGGAACCGCTCCGCCGGTTCGAAGCCGCCGCCCGTGATTTGCTGACGCAGCTCGAGACCTTCGAAAACGGACTCAACGGTTCGCGTGGATCCGTCAACTTGAACGTGCCGGGCGACCGCCGTGACGCGCTTTCCGCGATCGCGGAATCATTTAATTCCCGCGGCTCGTTCCGCGTCAGCGTCGAAGATGTCGTCGCCATCCTCAGTTCCGGCGACGCCCGGATGCGTGTGGCGCTCTTTGACAATGGTCTTGCGGCATTGCGCGACCTCTACGCGCGGGGCGTGCAAGACGGATCACTGAGCACGACGAGCGGCAACAATGTGACCGTTTTCCAGATCGCCCGGCCCAACGGCGAAGTGGCGCAACGGCCCGTTCAGACCATGGAAGATGCGCTCACGTTCCTCCGCGTGAATCTCGCAGCGGAAGGCGTCTCCCGCCCTGCGTCGCTCGCGCTGTTCCGACTTTTCCGCAACGGACTTTCCCCGAACGTCGTTTTTGATCGCGACGCCACTCAGCGGAAAGAAGCCGAGGCGATGAACCAGGTGCGTCCGGTGACGGTGGGGGTCGTCCGTGGGCAGACGATCGTGGAGCCCGGTGAACGTGTCGGCCCTGCGCAATACGAAGCGCTCATGGCGCATCGCAAATACTTGCGCGAGCATACCGACACGACGCTCGAGGAAAATCTCACGCTGTTCGGCCGCGTGCTGCTCGTTCTCGCGATGGTACTCGCTTCCATCATCTACATCCGACTCGAAGATCCTGAAACGCTGTTGAGCAATGTTCGACTCGGACTGCTCGCGCTGGTCGTGATCATCAACCTCGCAGTTGTTCGCGCGATCTACTCGTTGGGCGGTGCCGAGTTCTTCGTCCAGGACGGCACGTGGGCTTCAACGCTTCCCTATGTGGCGCCAACGGCGTTTGCTCCGCTGATTGTTGCGATCCTGATCGATGCTGGATCCGCCATTTTCATGGCGTTACTGATCTCGATTTTCACCGGCGTCATCTACGGCAATCGTCTCGACCTGCTGGTTCTGACCTTCCTCGCGTCGCTGGTCGCAATCTTTTTCTGTCGCGATGCCCGCCAGCGCGGCAAGGTCGTCCGGGCAGCCGGCGCGGGTGGATTGACGGTGGCGGCATTCGCGGCGCTGATCGGTATCGCTGACCAGACGCCATTCGAAATTCTCGGCCGGCAGATGGTCGCGGGATTGGGCGCCGGACTCATCACCGGTGTTGCGGTGGTGGGCCTGCTGCCGGTGTTGGAGTCATTGTTCAAACGCACGACCGACATCACTCTGCTCGAGCTGACCGACTATAATCACCCTCTGCTCCGCCGCATGCAGCTGGACGCGCCGGGAACCTATCACCACTCCCTCGTCGTGGCCCAGCTCGCGGAGAATGCGGCGAACGCGATTGGGGCGAATCCGCTCGTGGCTCGTGTGTGCTCACTTTTCCATGACGTCGGTAAAACCGCCAACGCCGCGTTTTTTGGCGAAAACCAGCGCGAAGGCGTCGATCCCCATGCCATGCGCGACCCGATCATCTCGGCTCGCATCATCAAGCGTCACGTGACTGACGGCGTGGAGCTCGCGTCCAAACATCGCCTTCCCCGCGCCGTCATTGATGTGATCGAACAGCATCACGGCACGACGTTGGTGCGATATTTTTATCAGCGCGCCCTCGCTCGATCCCGGGCTCCGTTCCCGTGCGATCCGAAGATGTCCAAGCTGAACGTTGAGCCCAACACGCTCACCGAAACGCCGACGAGCAGTCCCTCGGTTCCCGAAGCGGAATATCGCTACGACGGCCCGCGGCCGCAGTCGAAAGAGAGCGCGATCATCTCACTGGCAGATGGAGTGGAAGCCGCCTCGCGCTCGCTGCGGCAAACGACGCCCGCTCAACTCAGCGAGCTGATTGAACGGATTGTGCGCGAGCGGATTGAGGACGGCCAGCTCGACGAATCGCCGCTGACGTTCCAGGAGCTCACGCGGATCAAGAACAGTTTCCAATTCACGTTGTTGAACATGTTGCATGGGCGGGTCGCTTACCCGCCGACCACGGAATCACCACCGGTCACGGTGACGCCGGCAAAAGCCAACGCATGACGTCCGAGATGGGCGAAGCCGCTCCTTCGAGTTTTACCCCTTCGTCTTTGGAATGACACGCCCGCTGCCGTCGGCACCTGCAGGAGCTCATCGCGAAGTCTCGATTGCCAACCAGCATCCTCGGCTGCGAATCGATCGAAAAGCGATTCAACGAGCGATTCAGCAGCTCGATGTGAAGTTTGGCCGATCAGCCGTCACCACGAGTAAGTCGACGACGCGCACGCTTCCCGTTTGTCCGCCGGGCGAACTCTCGTTGGTTTTCATGACCGATGCCGCATTGGCAAAGCTGCATGGCGAGTACCTGAATGATCCGACCTCGACGGACGTGATTACCTTCGAAGGTGATCCCGCCGCGGCGACCGCCGGGGAAATCTGCGTTTCCGCGGATACGGCAGCAGCGTACGCGAAAGAGCACCGTCGCGATTTCTCGTCGGAGCTGACGCTCTACCTTGTGCACGGATGGCTGCATCTCGCGGGCTTCGATGATCTTCGACCGGCCAAAAAACGGGCCATGCGCCGCGCCGAAGCCCGCGCCATGAAACTGCTGATGGGCGCAAAATGCCTGCCGACGTTCCGGCTCCGTTGAGAGCAAAGGTCCGGACTCGCCGAGTCTGTCGCTCCGGGCACAGAACATTTTCCGTGCGTTCAACGTTACGCGTCGCAATCGTCACGACGCACTATGTCTGAGCGTCCGACCTCGTCCATGACCACTGTTCGCGCCTCGTTTTTCTCGGGGCTGCTGCTGCTCGCGCCGCTGGTGGTGACAATCTGGGCCTTCAGCAAAATCGTTGACCTGGTGGGCGGGACTTTCCGGCCGCTCTACGAGCACTACCTGCCGCAATCATTGCAGAGGATTCCGTTCCTCTGGGATCTGGTGGCGACGGTCGCCGTCCTGTTGCTCGTCACTCTCCTCGGCTTTCTCTCCAACTACGTCTTCGGAAAGTACTTTCTGCGGATCGTTGAACGATTCATCGAACGGATCCCCGGCATTGGCGGCGTCTATAACGCGGTGAAACAAATTGTCGCGACGTTCGGAACGCAGAATCGCAACCTGTTCAACAAAGTCGTGCTGGTTGAATTTCCACGCGAAGGCGTGTGGACGCTCGGATTTCTCACCAGCAAACAACGGGGCGAACCGCAGACCAAGATCTCGGCCAACGCCTGGACCGTGTTCGTTCCAACCACGCCCAATCCCACCAGCGGATTTCTGGTCATGCTGCCAGCCGAGAAGGTCGTGGAACTCGAGATGTCGGTTGGCGACGGCATGAAGATGATCATTTCCGGCGGTGCCGTCGTGCCCACGTGGCCTTCCGTCGAAGCGGCGAGCGGTCTCAAGTAACACTCGTTCGCTCGTCCGCACGAAATCTCAAAATGCGCGCGCAACGGCATCAGTTCGCTTAGCCGTAACGATGCATCGAACAGAAACCTCCTCGTGAAATTGAAACTGCACGGTGCTTTCGCAGGCAGTCCGCTTGCGGACGTTCCTGCGCTCGCGAGCGAGCTGGCTGCGTCGAACTTAAACTGCATGGCTGCGGCTTAGGAAAGCCGCCGTTCTTCACCCATGTCTGGTCTTCCCCTGCAGACAGACGCTTTCGTGCTCTCACGTCGGCCGCCGACCGAGTCGTTCCAAAGCTTTACGGCCTTTGCGGCGGATCACGGACTGCTGTTGATCATGCAGCGGGTTTCGAAGAAGCCCACCTTGACGTCGCTGGCGCTGGATCTCTTCGACGAAGTTTCGTTGCAGCTGGAAAGTCGCAACCAGGGCCAGACATGGTTCGTGAAAGAGTCACGGCTGGTGACGCGCCACACCACCCTCGGCCGAAGCTACGAAACGCTGCGGTGGGCGTCCGCTCTTGCCTCTCTCGTCGCTCGCAATGCAGTCCCGGAGGAAAGCCGGGAAGCCGTCGCCACCTTGCTGAGGAAAGCGTTGGAGTCATTTGCGACGAATGACCGTCCTGACCTGATCTGGTTCAAGAGCCTGTATCGCTTTGCTCGTGACGAAGGTTATCCAATCAAGGAGGAGTGGTTCCCCACCCTGCCGGCGGCTGATCGCGATGACGTGGTTACCCTCCTGAATCGTCCGCTCGCAGAGCAGACGGCATCCACCGAAAGGGTGGCCCGGCTGACGCGACGGCTCACCGAATATTTGCGCGGGCACACGGAAATCCTGATCGACGAATGACCGCAGATTACGGGAACCGAAGTAAAACGCCCGCGTTGTTTCTGCAGCGTTCGTCGCTTCACTACTAGGAATGGATTTCGATCTGGATCAACGAACCGCGAGTTTGAGCGTCGGAGAATTCTCCGCGTTTACGACTGGACCGCGGGATTCCGGCAGCGGGATGCAGGGCATTTGGCGGGCTCAGCTCGGTACGCATTGGCATAACGAACTCCGCGCACGCGCCGCCGCGGATGTTCCGCAAACGGAATTTGAGATTCCGATTTCTGGGCGGATCTATCACCACGGTTGGACGCTCACCCTCACGGGTCGCATCGACCAGATGCTGCGAACCGAAACCTCGCTCACGCTGCGGGAGATCAAAACCGTCACGCGCCCGCTGCCGGCAGATGAGATGGAGTTGCGGGCGGCCTATCCGGACTACATCGCCCAACTCTCGGCCTACGCCGCTTTGATGCGCAACACCACGAGCGGGTCCAGTGTCGCGCCGCTGGTGCTCCGGGCCGAGCTTGTGTTTGTCGAAACGAGTTCAGGTCTCGCGCAAACACTGACGCTCACGCAAACGGACGAGGCCTTTTTCCGGGTTCAGCTGGAACGCATCACAGAGTTCTTAAACCTGCGGTTGCGGGCAAGAGAGCGCCTCCGCCATCTCGCCTTTCGCCCGGCGTTCGAACAGCCGCGTATCGGGCAGGAAACGACGCAGCGAGATTTGGTCATTACCTTCGAACGCAACCCGCTGGTGCTGTTCGAGGCACCCACCGGTTTCGGAAAAACCGGAGTGTTGTTGGAATTCGCGCTCGGACAGCTTCGCGCCGGACACTTTGACCGCGCGTTGTACCTCACGAGCAAATCCACGGGTCAACTCCAGGTGGTGAGTACGCTCGCTCGGATGACCGCTAAGACATCCCAGCTCGCCAATCCGGCCAGTGATCATCCCGCCCGTGTCAGTCAGCCTCGTGCCCCGAACGTCGGAGCCCCAACGAACGAGCCAACGGCTGAGGTTCCGCTGGCGGGAACTTCGGTCGCGGCATGGCACGTGCGCAATAAGAGCGAGCACTGCGTCAACCACACCTTCCACTGCGTCCGCGAAAATTGCAGCTATCTGGACGAGCTCGAAGCACGCTGGCCTCAAAGCGGGCTCGCCCGATTCTACCTCGACGAGCAACATGCGCGTGATCTCGAGACGTTACGGTCCGCGGGAAAACATGCGCGGATCTGTCCGTACGAAATTACGCGCGCTTCGCTGGCATTCAACGATGTGTGGATCGGCGACTACAACTACGTCTTTGCTCCAGCGAACCGGGGAATTTTTTACAGCCAGCCAGGCTTTAATGCGGCGCGCACGCTGCTGTTAATCGATGAAGCGCACAACCTGCCCACGCGGGTCGCCGACGCGCATTCCCATCTCGCGAAAGCAACGGACGCACGCGCAGTGCTTGCTGAACTCGACCACGTCAGCGCGCCAAAACCCATGCAGCACGCGTGGGAAAGCTGGACGCTCCTACTCGCCGCGCTGCGCCCTGT
>JBDSPT010000286.1:0-13175 GCA_039930205.1 Opitutus sp.
GTGAAGATGAGCACGCTACGCTTCGGTATGTTTATGCTGAGTACGTCAGCGTGCGCCATCATCGTGAGCACGGTGCTGGCGAAGTGGTCCGACACGCATTGGTCGCGGCGAAGCATGCTTCTCTTGGGGAGTGGCTGTGGCGCACTCGGATACCTGGGGTTCGCGTGGGTACGTGACCCGGTCTGGTTGACGATGATTGGATGCACGGTGCTCGCCCTTTCGTCCGTGACATTCTCGCAGCTCTTTGCCCACGCGCGCGAGCTGCTGACGGTCTCGAAGGTTCCCGCAGAGCAAATTCCACTCTACAACAATGTCTTCCGCCTCTTCTTCGCTCTCGCATGGACCATCGGTCCGGCAGTGGCTGCTTGGGTGATGGTCTTGTACTCTTACCGGGGCATGTTCGCAGTCGCCGCATCGATCTTCGTCGTGCTCTTTCTGGTCATCGCGGTATCCGTCCCGAGCGCACCCCCACCTGCTGCCCGTGCTGCAGCCAGTCACATCCCTCTGCGAACAACACTGACCCGACCCGACTTGTTCGCATATTTCATCGGTTTCATCCTCATCAACGCCGGCAGTACCATGGCGATGATGGATCTCCCGCTGTTGGTGCTGAGCAATCTAGGCGGAACACCGTGCGACATCGGCATCATCTATGGCGTCGGCCCGATTTTCGAACTGCCGCTGATGCTCTATTTCGGAGTCCTAGCCTCTCATGGTGATCAAACCCGGGTGATCCGATTGGGCGCATTGATCGCGGTCGTTTACTATTCGTTGCTCCTGATGGTCCGGGCACCATGGCACGTCTACCCCCTCCAAATACTCAGCGCCGCCATGGTCGCAGTGAACTCCGGCGTCGCGATCACGTTTTTCCAAAACTATCTGCCGGGTCAGCCCGGCACAGCGACCAATCTGTTCATCACCGCAGCTCGAGTGGGATCAACCGCCGGGTATTTCCTATTCGGATCTCTAGCTGCAGCCATCGGCTACCGCGCAGTGTTCAGCGTCTGCTCGCTCTTCAGCCTCATCACCCTCCTGTTATTCATCCATCAGGATCGGCAGGCTCGCAGCCTCATGGGCGCCGCAAACTCTGCTGCTCATCGAACGGGCTGACCTCCGGATCTCGTCTCAGAAAGCGCGACTTCACGGCAACCTTTCAAATCCAGTTTTCCGCTCCCTAGCATTGGAATATTATCAACGCGGCGGATCGTTTTCGGAATCCAGAGATTCGGAAACCCCGCCTCAATGAGGCGTGCGCGGACGTCTTCGGCCGTCACTGACTCTGTCGTCACGAGTACGAGCGCTTCGCCTTTCGTCAGATCCGGTATGCTGGTGACTGCGAGCATCGGCTTCTCGCCCTGTTCCCATCCGAAAACCTCCACGAGCTTTTGCTCGACCGTGACATGAGGCACCATCTCTCCGCCGATCTTGGAGAATCGGGAAAGGCGGCCTTCGATGAAGAGAAAGCCGTCCTCATCAAAACGGCCGAGATCGCCGGTGATAAACCAACCATCCCGGAAAGCGGCGCGCGTTTTGTCCGCGTCGTTCAGATATCCGTCAAAAACATTGGCCCCGCGAAAAAGCACGATGCCGGTTTCTGTGACCGCCAGCTCCTGGCCAGTCTCCGGATGTATGATACGCGCCGACATACCTGGCAACAAACGGCCCGTTGATCCTGGTCGTTTCCCAATTTGGGCGTCCGCGGTGCGAGTCGTGACGGGCGGGTGCGGCTGGTTGATATTCGTGACCGGCGTCGTCTCGGTTAACCCATAACCCTGCAGGATTTCGATGTGGAATGTTTCCAGGAAAGTTCGAAAAAGATCGTCTGGTAGTTTTTCGGCGCCTGTCACAACGAGGTCGAGCGACCGCAGCTCTGCGGGCCGCGCTTTTTTGAGGATGGGCCGAATAAACGTAGGCGCACCGAGCAAGACGGTGACTTTCTCATCCCGGATCGAATCCACGATTTTCCGCGTGTCCAAGGGACTCGGCACCGTGACAACGCGACAGCCGCGCAGGATTGGGTACCAAAGCGTGACCGTCAGGCCCATGCTATGAAAGAGAGGCAGGCACCCCATCAGGGAACAGTTTTTCGGCAGGATCGAGAGCGACGAGATCTGCGCACAGTTTGCGAGTATGTTTCGGTGTGAGAGCACAACCCCTTTGGGCTCACCAGAACTCCCACTGGTAAAAAGCAGTCCTGCTTCGGCGCGGTCGCCGACTCGAGGTAGACCGATAAGATTCGCGACCCACTGGTTGGGCAGAAGCCAGGCCGCGACGAGCCATGGCAACATCGCACGTTTCCCGCCACACGCGTCAATTTCCTGTCGGAGATCCAACGTGCGCTCTGGCCACGGGAAACTTGGAACCTTGGCCCGCATTGCTTCGGCCGAAATCACGGTTCGAACTTCTCCAAGTCGAATCGTCGCCTCCGCCGACTTCGGGCCGAGCGTGAAATTGAGATTCACGGGCACCTTGCCGGCACAGAGCACCGCCAGGTTGGCGATGAAGGCACCGGCTCCAGGCGGAAGCACGATGCCGACGCGATCATCGGGAATCTGCCGGCGGATGCGTCGCGAAAGAGTCGCGGAGGCGGCGAGTAGTTGCCCGGCGGTGACAATCCGGCGGTCGCCCGTACGGTCAACCACGAGGACGCGCCACGGAATCTTCGCAAGCGAGCGAATGCATTCCCGCCCAAGGTGCCGTCTTAAGATCGGCCGCTGATCGAACGCAACCGAACCAAGATCCATCAGCGCGAGCCGGGCACTCGCGACCGTTACTTCGTCTGGAGGAATGGGGGTTCCGAACGCGACAAACACGGAGGTCCGCAAGAGCCGCGGTGATTTCCAGAGAAACCGGTTGTCGGAAAATGAGAAGATTGAGCCCCAGAGACCGTCGATCGCCGCGGGAATTAACGGCACGTGAGCTCTCTTCACGATCACCGCGAATCCGCGTTTGATCTCCATGAGTTGTCCGGTCCGCGAAATACGGCCCTCGGGAAACACGCATACGAGCTCACCGGCGCCAAGTGCACGTACAGCCGCTTTCAACCCGTCGGCCGGGCGCCGGGAGGAAATCGAGATCGCGCCGCTCCAGCGGAGCGCCAAATCCAAGAACGATTGCGCGCGCAGACCGTGGAAGCCAACGAAACGGATCTTCCGGGGACAAACGAGCTGAAGGATAATGCCGTCAACATACGAGAGGTGATTCGCGATGAGCAGACACCCCCCAGAAAGCGGGATCGCATCGGCTCCACTGCAGCGAACACGGTACAGGAGCCGGGCCACCAAGGTCGCGGCGACCTCCGCCAAATAGGGCAGGTAAGAGCGGCGTCGAAAAACGGGGTTGGTCATGAACGCGCGAGGTCATGCCGCCCCGATGTCACAAATAACTCAAAGCTTTTCTCAATGCGCCAAGCGCTCACCCACTCTGCGGTCGCAGTCGCGGCCCGACAAAAAAGCCGCATCGCGACCGATGCGGCAGAAATGGAACAATCCAGTTAAGGCAACGCTTTGAGTTCGTCCTGTGACCACTCCTTGCGACTGCTCTCTTTGGTATGGATCGCCGCAACCTGTTCGGCCGTGATCGCTTCGCCCTTGTTCCCCCACTCCTGGCGAACATAGGTCAGGACGGCTGCGATGCGATCATCGTTCCAGTTGTAGCCGGAACCCGCGACTTGTCCGAACGCGGGCATGGCGGCCTGGCCATACTCCTTGCCTTCGACGGTCAGCGGTCCCTTCAAACCGTGAAGCAAAATGCGAATGACGCGGTCAGGCGAGCCTACCGCCCATTCTGAACCAGCCAAGGGAGGATAAATGCCGGCGACGCCCTGACCATTGAGCTGATGGCAGGTCGAACACACTTGCTCGTAGTTGCGCTTCCCGAGCACGAGAGGGTCGATCTTGGCCGCCGCCACCTTCGCTCCAGAAGGATGCGCGTTCTCGTTGAATATCGAAGCGTTGTAGCGCCCCGAATAGTGATTCAGGTAGGTGCCTGCGTAGAAGATGAGTCCGCTAAAGACGAAGAGCAGCACCAACGGGAGCAAACGATAATGCCCGCCATCATTCGGCTTTCGACCAAGCTCTTTTTCGTGCGCCGAGAGCAGGCTCTCGTCAGAGGCACCAGGCTGCTGCAGGCGGGGATCCACCGGAGATTGGTCGCTCATTTGTGCTCTCCCTCTTTCGCTGCCGCTGGCTGAACGGGGCGCGCCTCAGGGTATTCGTAAGCTTGATTCAAACTCAAAAGGTACGCCACCAACGCCTGCGCTCGCGCCGTCGGCACGATCTCGTACCCAGCCGGAGCCGCCAGATCGCCCCGCAATTTCATGGCGTAGTCCGAGGGCTGCCGACCGGCGAGCGCGCGTTTCTCGAACAAAAACTTGTAAGGAGGCATCGTGCCCGCGCCGGAATACAGCAGCTTCAGAAGGTCTTCCGAATCGTATGGGGTTTTGCGGATACCAACGTTCGCCAAATCAGGTCCAAGGCGGCTCTCCCCGAGCTGCACGCGCATATCGTAAATATAGTCGCGAGCCACGCTCTGATGGTCGCCCCAGCCGCGTGCCTTGTCCGATCCGAAATCTGGCCGGCGAACCTGCTGGGTATGACATACCGCGCAGTTCAAGTCGTCGTAAACCAACTGTCCCTGCCCTGCCACGCCGGAGGGCCGTAACGGGAAGGCTTTGCCTTCATTCTCATCGAAATAGGGCGTCAATTTGCCGAGCTGGGCATGTGAGCTCAGCACGATGCCAGCCCACGACAACAGAACGGCAGCAAAGAGACCGGTGAAGAAAATCAGACCGTTTCTCATGATACACTGGCCTCCATAACGGGAGGCTGGCTGAAGAGGTTCTCGGCCGTGACCGTCGGCTTGGCGACAACCACCCGCGCGAAGTGAATTGCGAAGACGATGTTTCCGAGGACCAAAAGTGCTTGTGACGCGGTGGCGGCCAATAACCACGGACGAACGTGAGCAGAGAGATCAGCGAAACTCGTCGCGGGATTCGCGAGATCGCGGCCCTGCACGATTCCAGCAACGACGAGCGACCCAACCAACAGGGTAGTGCCGATCAGCGCGGCGATGTAGTGCCCGCGGATCAACGAAGCCGACGGCCAGGCCTGATTCGCGATGCGCGGAACCAGGAAATAGATCGCACCGAACATGATCATCGTGAATGCACCGCTGTTCGCCAGCTGCGTCTGAGCCACCGAAACCCAAGTAAACTGCGTCACTTCCGAGACGCTGCGCATCGCGGTGGCCGCATCAGCGAAGCCACCTACCACATACGCGAGAACTCCGTAGGCGATAAACTTCAGCGATATACTGCTTTTGCCGAAGGCACCGCGCAGGTTAATCGCCGTGACCGCATAGTGGAACGTTAGCATCACGCACGAGACGATCGCGATAGTGGCAATCCACGCGGGTACGGGGCCACCGACAAGATGCCGTCCCCCGGTCCAGCCGCCCACCACCAACAAAGTCCAGAAACTCAACGAAGCGAAGTCATAGGCAGGAATAACACGTCCACTGATCTTCGGTACCAGGTAATACGCGGCAGACAACGCAAGCGGCGCAATCCAAAGCGTCCACGCACCCTGCAAAAACCATCCTGCCGCAACAGCCTGCAAGGTTCCGCGAACGGGAAACCAAACCAGCATCGCCTGAGCGGCCGAAAATAACCACGGGAACAGAAACAGTGCGGCCACGGCATACCATTGCGCGGCGAACGTCGCCCGATGCTGGCGTCCCGTCCAAGCCAATACGCCCGTAACGGCGATGGCGCCGAAGGAAACGAGGAGCAACGGTTGAACGTAGTCGGGCAGGTGCAGCAAACTGATTGACGTGCCATCACCCAGCGCGATCCCGATCAGTCCAATCGTGACACCCAGATTCCAGAATATCGTCCCAACGACGGTCCAGTTCAATGAACGCAGCGGTGAGCCGCCCAACCGACCCAGGATCCAAAGCGCGACCGCAAATCCAGCGGTCGCAACCCATCCGTAGATGAAGGCGGTCTCCTGCATCGCGTGCAGGCGCCCGTAGGTGAACCACGAGCAATCCGCCAGAAATGACGGACTCAGATTCTGCGCGAAGTTAAGGATCGCGAGAACCCCGCTGAGGATCAGCCAGAGAATCGCCGATGCAATGAGCAGCGACAGGGGAAACCGCGCGTTCGCGTCGATCTCGCTGACTTCGTTAGAGGCGGTGGTCATCTCAGAATCGTTTACGGCTTCGCCGAGTATTTTTGCACCGTCAGTTCCATGGCCCGGTCCAGTGGCAACTGAACAACGCCGGCTTTTTGATCAACCCAGCCATACGCTTTGGCTTGATCCGCTTCCTTCTTGTGCAGGTCGGTGAGGTTCTTTTTCCGCTGCTCAACCGTGTGGATGCCGTCCCCAACGAACGCTCCCGTTTTCCGCGGAACGTAAACGTAATAGATGACGGCGAGGAAAAGCCCGAAGAGCACGAAAATGAACACGATGCTCACGAGGGAAGCGCGATTCGAAGATGTCTCACTCATGGTGGGTCAAGCTTTCGCCGATGCGTGGATCGCGAATCGGAATGAGTTTCGTTGTCGGCAGGCTCTTCAGGTAAGACCAGACACACACACCGCCGACCCCAACTACGGACGTTAAAACCCACACCAGATTGATCGACGTCAGCGGCAATGGATCACCGTGACCGTCCTTCAGCGCAGGCAGAATGTTGTAACACATATCGACGAGGATGATCGTCAGATTCCAGATCGCGATGCGCCGAATAATATGGTGCGTGACCTTGAAGCGGTAGGACAGCAGGGCGAAGAACGGCACGAAAAAGTGGCCGAACAAAATCACCAGGCCGACGTACCACCATTGATTGGTTGAACCATCTTGGTTCAGTTCCCGGATGTTGTACCAAAACGTTTCCTCCGGAACGTTCGCATTCCAGATCAGGAAGTACTGCGAGAAGGTCACGTAAGCCCAGAAGATCGTGAACGCGAGCATCAGCTGTCCAATGCTGTGAAAGTGATTCGTGTTCAAGATTCCCTTGTAATCGCCACGGCGATACAACCAGACCATGATGAGGACCCCGATGCAAAGCGCGCCGCGCACGCAGTTGGCGAAGAACCAAACGCCGTACATCGTCGAAAACCAGTGGTACTCCAGACTCTTCACCCAGTAGATCGCGGCGAACGTGAGTGTCAGTGCGCCAATCGGGAGGCCGAACGCGGCGGTCTTCCGGTTCATGAACGTCCACTTAACGTCTCCATCAAGATCCTGGGAGAACGACGCCTTTCGCAGGCGAGCGGTCAGCCAAATCCAACCCGCGAAGAATGCCACCGTCATTCCGGTGAACATGTTCAGATTCAGGAAGCTCGCTTTCTTCAGGTACAGCACGTCGGAGCCGACCGTGCCGTGACCGCCGTGAAGTTCGTGACCAAGGTCCATCCACGGCCAAACGAAGCCCGGCTTGATCCACGCCAGCACCATCAGCGGGATGAACAGAACCGCGAGCCACTTAAACGCTGTCATCCAATGTTCGTACTGGCGGCGAAGCACCACCGACCACGACGCATCGAAGATGTGATGAATGAGCACGAGCATCAGCATGCCAATCGCGATCGCGATCCAGAACGTGAAGCCCACCAAGTAGGACATTGCTACACCGTGCTTGTCGGGCGCGATTGCGGCACCGATGGCGGTCACTACCAGTCCAGCAGCACCAATCAACAACGCCCGAGACGCAGATCCCCCCGAGGCGGAATCAGCAGGCAAAGCGGTGGAAGCGGTAGGAGCGTGGGTGCTCATTTTAGGCCAAGAGTTTGTTGAGCCGAGGCGTCTGCGACATCGGCCGCAGTGCCAGCTTGCGCGCGTTGAAGGGCGCGAACGTAGAGGACAACCGCCCAACGTTCCTCCGGCAGAAGCTTGTCGGCGTACGGTAACATATTGCCTTTGCCCAGAGTGATCGTGTTGAAAATCTCGCCCTCTGCGATCTGGCGCAGTCGATCGTCATGGTACGTTGGAGTTGCGCCCATGCCGTATTGTTTCGTGATGCCATTGCCATCACCGAGAGCGCCATGGCACGGCTGGCAGTAGATAGCATACCGCTCGTGCCCGCGGGCGATCTGGGCGGCGTCGACGACAAATCCACTCGGAAATCCACGAAGCCACGCCTCGCCTCCGGACTTGCCCGTCGCGATCACCGCGTCACGGAGCGGGTCACGCGAAACTGCTTGGGCCGGAATGGGACGATCGACGCGTCCGTCAGAGAAAAACGCGCTTTCGGCCTGCGGCTTGTACTTCGGCTGGCGCTTCATACCGGGGAAGGCCCATTCGGGAAATACATCCATCGGCGGCTTTGAAAAGACGCGGCCGCGGAAGCCCAAGATGGACACCGTGAGGACAACGAGAAAAGCGGTAACGAGGTAAACGTTGCGCATGGCTCAGGCTTCCAGCTCCTCGATTTCCCTGCCGCCAGCTTTCTCCAGCAGCGCCTTGGTGTTGGCCAGGTTGAAGCGGGGATCACGCGCTTCGATCACGATGAGAAATTGATCATCCAGTCCGCGTTTGATCTTCGGCGATTTCAGTACCGGATGGTAGTGCATCGGCAGGCCATTCACGAGGAACATGCCGATAATCGTGGCGAAGGCCGTGAACAAGATCGTGAGTTCGTACGAGACCGGAAACGCGAACATCGGACTGAAGAGCGGCTTTCCACCTACAATCAAGGGATAGTCGTATTGGTTGGTGAACCAGATCATCGTCATTCCGGTGCAAAAACCGGTGATGCCGCCTGCGAGGGAGATACGCGGTACGATTGAACGCTTCAGACCCATCGCCTTGTCCATGCCGTGGACTGGACAAGGTGCGATCACGTCCCAGTTCTTGTAGCCGGCATCGCGCACTTGTTCTGCCGCATGGTAGACCGATGCAGCGGTATCAAAGGTGGCGATCAAGCCGTAGGAGGGTGCGGGCATGGTCGGAGCTTAGAGTTTCTCGAGCTTGATCGGATCACCCAAGCCAGTCGTGTGGCTGTGGTCATCAGATCCGTGGCCATGAACGTCCGCTTGAGGCGTGACCGCCTTCAACTCAGCCATCGGCATAATGGGCAGGAAACGGATGAAGAGAAGGAACAGCACTGAAAAGACGCCGAACGTTCCGAAGAACGTGAAAATCTCCACGATCGACGGCGAGTAATAGCCCCAGCTTGAGGGCAGGAAGTCACGTGCCAGCGAAGTGACAATGATGACAAAGCGTTCAAACCACATGCCGACGTTGACGAAGATCGAGAGGATCCAGACGAACGCGGTGTTCTGACGCACGGCCCTGAACCAGAAGAATTGCGGCGTGATCACGTTGCATGAGATCATGATCCAGTAAGCCCACGCGTAGTGTCCGAAGGCGCGATTAATGAAGGCGAAGCCTTCATACGGATTCGCCCCGTACCAGGCGATGAAGAACTCCATCGCGTACGCGTAACCCACGATGGTGCCAGTGGCCAAAGTGATCTTACACATGCAGTCGATGTGGTACTGCGTGATGAGATCCTCGAGTTTGTAGATCGCTCGCAGCGGGAGCATGAGCGTCAACACCATCCCAAAGCCCGAGAAAATAGCGCCAGCCACGAAATACGGTGGGAAGATTGTCGTGTGCCATCCCGGCAACAACGACACCGCGAAATCGAACGAGACGATGGTATGCACGGACAACACGAGCGGCGTCGAAATACCTGCGAGAATCAGGTACGCCATTTCATAGTTACTCCAGTGCCGGTTCGAACCGCGCCAACCCATCGCAAACACTCCATAGAGAAAGGAGCGCAGGCGATTGCCCGCGGATTCGAAGCGGTCGCGCATGATGGCAAGGTCCGGGATCAGACCTACGTACCAGAACAGCACGGACACCGTTCCGTACGTGGAAACCGCGAACACGTCCCACTCGAGTGGTGACCGGAAGTTCTGCCAAATCCAGTTGGAGTTCGGAATGGGGAACAGGTACCACGCATACCAAACGCGACCCACGTGGAAAACCGGAAAGATCGCAGCACAAACCACCGCGAAGATCGTCATCGCCTCAGCCGCGCGATTGATCGACGTCCGCCATTTTTGACGGAGAAGACACAAGATCGCCGAAATCAACGTACCGGCATGTCCGATACCGATCCAGAAAACGAAGTTGACGATATCCCAGGCCCAGTTGACGGGATTTGCGTGACCCCACACACCGACACCCGTCGACACCAGATACGTGATACCGGCGACGGTGAAGGAAGCCACAAAGCACGCCAGGATGAAGCAAACCCACCACCAGGCGGGAGTTTTGCCCTCGATGATCCCACAGATTTTCTCGGTGATCCACGAGAAGCTCCGGCCGTGTTGAACCAGAGTTGCGCGGGGCAGCACCACTGGGTTCACCTCGTTGAGGATCGCCGGACCGGCGATCGCGTGTTCAGCGTGAGCCATTAGCTCAGCCCTCCGAAACGGTTGAGTGCATCGATGGCGCCGTGGCCGTCATGCTTCTTCGGTTCAGCACCGTGCTCAGGTGCATGCTCCCCTGCTCCATGTTCATGACTGCCCGGGTGATTCTTCTGGTTGTACTCCACCCGACTCAGCGGCAGCGCCTGGTAGTCGGGCATTTTCGGATTCGGATTCCGTAGTTTTGCCAGGTAAGTCGTGCGCGGGCGCGTATTCAGATAACCGAGTACCGCGTAATCCTGACCGAGTGCCTTGGCCTTTGATACCGCGCTATTCGCGTCCAAGATATTTCCGAACACAATCGCATCGACGGGACACGACTGCTGACACGCGGTTTTGATTGTGCCGTCTGGCACCATGACGTCTTCAGGATGACCTTCCTTGGCCCGCTTGACCTTGTGCTGGATCTTACCGTTCTGAATGCGTTGCGTGCAGTAGGTACACTTTTCCATAACGCCACGCATCCGGACGGTGACTTCTGGATTCTTCACCATCTTCACCAGTTCCGGCATGCCCTGTGGACCAATTGGTCCGAGGTAAAGGCTGTCGAGCTGACGCTGATTGTAGTCGAAGAAATTAAAGCGCCGAACCTTATACGGACAGTTGTTCGCGCAGTACCGCGTGCCGATGCAGCGGTTGTAAGCCATCGCATTGATACCTTCGTCATCGTGAACCGTCGCGTTAACCGGGCAAACGACTTCGCACGGGGCGAGCTCGCAATGAACGCACAGCATCGGCTGCAGCGAGACTTGCGGGTCTTCCGGCAGGACGTGATTGCCTTCACCGCCGAATGCGCCCGCATCCGCATTCCCGTCCGAGTAATATCGGTCAAGACGCAGCCAGTGCATCTCACGACCACGAAGTACCTGATTCTTACCAACGATCGGAATGTTATTTTCCGCCTGACACGCGATCACGCACGAGTTGCAACCTATGCAGGTGTTCAGGTCGATCGACATTCCCCACTGATGGGCACCATCGAATGAGGGCGTTCTGTAGAGGGAGTTACCCCGCGGGATGACCGTCGAACGCTCAGCCGGCGTCATCGCTTCCCCCTTTTCTCCAAGAATCGACGGACTGTGCGACTCGAGTCCAAACGTCCGGACGAACATCGCGTTCTTGAGGTACTCGTCGGTGTTGCCTTCGCGAACGATATCGCGGCCTTCCATTGACCAGTGCTCCTGCGTATTCGCAAGTGCCGCGGTCTTCATCGTCACCGTTAGCTTCGCGCCGGTGGCAAAATGTCGATTGGCCGAAGTCCGAAGCGGGTAGAAGTCATATCCTGCTCCCATACCGACGTGACCTGTCTTCGTGCGTCCATAACCGAGAGGAAGCACCAGCGTATAATTCGAAAGGCCCGGCTGAATGTGCAGGGGAGCGGTGACCGTCTGCCCGTTGACTGTCAGCTCGCCAAGATATGCGAGCTCCTTGCCCTGCTGGAACGAGCCCGATTCCACGCGCGCCACTTGCATGCTCGATCCCTTGGGATAAACACCGAGCTCCTTCGCCAATTTCGGGCTGATCAGAATCGCATTGTCCCAAGAGATCTTCGTGATCGGATCCGGCAGCTCATGGAGCCAACCGTTATTGGCGAACCGGCCATCATCCTGTTTGTAATCAGTGACGAAACGAACCTCGAGGTTCGAAGCTGAAAGTGCTTCGGTTTTCGCTGCCGCACCGAGTAAGCCCGCAGCAGTTCCAGCGTTGAACGTAACATTGACGGTCGGGTAAGCCGATCCGGCGAGTTGCCCGTCGTGCAGGAATTTTGGGAGACTCGCGTCAGGTGTATTCGCCGCGAGACTCGTAATCGTCTCTGAGACGAGCACGTAGGGATCGGGATTAGCGATGCCCGCGATCCGAGCGATCACTTCGATGTCGGTCAGCCCACCGAACAGAGGCAGGATCATCGGCTGGATGGGAACGATCGTCCCATCCGATGTGCGCGCGTCGCCCCACGATTCCAAATAGTGTGCCGCGGCCAGATGCGTGGCCGAAGCGGATGCCGCAGACGTTTCATCCAACGAGTAGCTCAGACGAACAACATTCGAGACCGACTTCTGCAGCTTCTCCCATCCGAGATCGGCTGGCGCATTGAACACCGGGTTGCCGCCCAAAATCACCAGAGTGGTAACCGATCCACCGTTGATCGATTTTGCGAGATCCTGAACCGTTGCAGCTGCAGACGCGGCCACTGAGACGAAGTCCACGGTTGAGCCGATATTACCCAGAAACGCATTGATCGCGTGAGCGATGACATGAACCTGAGGCGGCAGGTGGTCTCCAGGCACGACGACGCTCGTACCGCGATGATCGAGCAAATCGGCCGCGCACTCATCAACCCACTTCGGATTGATATCCAATCCTTGCGCGAGCGGAGTCAGGGCAGCGTTACCCGTGATCTTGACGCCCAGAGTCGCCGCGAGTGCAACCATGTGGCTCGTCGCCAAACGCAGGCGGTGATCCGCCATACTGCCCGTGAGCGTAAATCCACTCTCCGCCACATACAGGCGGTTCATTTTCTCTGCGTCCTCCTTGGAAGTAACCCGCCGGCTCTTCGAAAACTCCCGCACGTAATACAGGTTCTCTGCATCCGCTCTGAGGAAATCCGCATCCAGCGAGACGATGCGCTGCGCCTTGGCAAAGCGATAGATTGGGCGAACGTTTTGTCCAAACGCCGCCGTGGACGCCTCGGACGGCGCCGCATCCCCAACGGCCTCGTATTCGGCCC